>JAYTBY010000560.1:0-7160 GCA_043736755.1 Planctomycetota bacterium
ACGATCGGCACGAAGCGCTTGCCGGAGTTGCTCCGAGAGAGCGTCACCGAAGCAGCGCAATTCACGAGTGAGCTGGGTTCGAAGCGCACGCTGGCCGACGAACTCGCACCCGTCGTCCACGAGATCGGCTCGCGTCTCGACCTACTCGAGAAGGTGGGGCTCGGCTACCTCACGCTCGATCGACATACCTCGACGTTGTCCGGGGGCGAAGCTCGTCGCGTGCGTCTTTCGGCGAGCCTCGGATCCGAGCTCGTTGGCGTGTGCTACGTGCTCGACGAGCCGACGATCGGACTCCATCCACAGGACGTCGCGAAGCTCACCGATGCGCTGATCCAGTTGCGCGAGCGCGGCAACACAGTCATCGCAGTCGAGCACGACGCGTCGTTGATGCGTCGCGCGGATTGGATCGTCGACGTCGGGCCCGGCTCGGGCCGCAACGGCGGGACAATCGTCGTGAACGGCACGCTCGACGACGTATTGCGCCATCCGACTTCGTTGACCGCGGCTGCGCTGCGGGGCGAGATCGTGCTCGGGCGCACGAAGGCTGACGCCGATCGGCCGCGCGAAACCGTCAAGTTGACGGGAGCGAAACTGCACAACTTGAAGAGCGTCGATCTC
Organism: Planctomycetota bacterium; assembly: GCA_043736755.1. Taxonomy (GTDB): domain Bacteria; phylum Planctomycetota; class UBA1135; order UBA1135; genus JAEUHZ01. The sequence continues at coordinate 619 of JAYTBY010000560.1, forward strand.
GAGTTCGTGTTCGGCGAGATCACCGGCGTCTGCGGTCCGTCGGGGTCGGGAAAGAGCACTGCGATCCTCGACGTGCTCGTGCCGGCGCTGCAAGGCGAGACACCCCGCGGTCGCTGGAAGCGTCTCGCGACGCCCCCGGGCACGCGTGTCGTCGTCGTCGACGCGAGCCCCATCGGCCGCACGCCGGCGAGCGTTCCGGCGACCTACGTCGGCCTCATGGATCCGCTGCGTGAGCTCTTCGCCCGCACACCGGAAGCGGCCGTGCGCGGCTTCGAAGCGGCGCGATTCTCGTTCAATTCGCCCAAGGGACGTTGCCCCGCCTGCGAGGGTCGCGGGTCCACGAAGGTCGAGATGCAGTTCCTGGCCGACCTGTGGCTCACCTGCGAGGCTTGCGACGGGAAGCGCTACTCGCCCGAAGTCCTCGAGGTGCGACATCGCGGCCGCAACATGGCCGACGTGTTGGCACTCACGACCGACGAGGCCATCGAATTCTTCGAGCACCAACCGCGTCTCATCGAGATCCTGCGCACGCTCGCCGACGTCGGGCTGGGGTACATGCAGCTCGGTCAGAGCTCCACGACGCTTTCCGGCGGCGAGGCGCAGCGCGTGAAGCTCGCATCCGAGCTCTTCCGCGCCGAGACCGGCGTGCGCAGCGTCGTCGTGCTCGACGAACCGACGACAGGACTCGCGGCTTCCGACGTGGCTCATCTCGTGCGCGTCCTCGACCGACTGGCCACGCGCGGCAACGCGTTGGTCGTGGTCGAGCACCACACTGGGTTGCTCTCGATCTGCGACGCGCTCGTCGAACTCGGGCCCGTGGGCGGCGAAGGGGGCGGTCGTGTGCTCGCGCGCGGAACGCCGCGAGAATTGGCCGCTGATCCAGCCTCGGTCACAGGCAAGTGGCTCGAATTCGGCCGACCGGCGGGTGGCGTGAGTCCGCGCCCCACCGCGAAGCGCGCGCCCCGTGCGCGGAAGGTCGTCGGATGATTCGCCCCGACAATCCGCTCATCGTGCAGGGCGACCGCTCGCTCATGCTGCACACGGTCGTCGCCGTCCTGGATGCGACAGGTCGCGCCGCGAAGGATGAGCTTGGGCGACCGCTGACGCAGGAACACCCGCGTTTCGCCGAGGCACGCGACCGTTTGGCCGCGTTCGCAGAGCTGGAGAAGAGCCCGGACTACCTGCACACCTATCGCATCACGTCGGTCTCGATCTGGAACGCGGCTGCCCTCGGTCTCACGGCTCTGGAGATCCAGGCGACGCTCGAGGACCTCGCGTGCGTGCCGGTCCCGCGCAACGTCACCGAGGAGATCAAGGGTTGGATCGCGCGCTATGGATTGCTGCGCATCGAGCGGCGCGAAGGCCGATTCGAATTGGTCTCCGACGACGCGAACGCGTTGAAGGAGGTCCTCGGTCATCGTTCGATCCGCGATATGCTCCAGATCGAAGGCGCCTCGGCGTTCTTGAGCGAACTCTCGCGCGGTTCGATCAAGCAGGCGCTGATCAAGATCGGTTTCCCGGTCGACGATCGCGGTGGTTATCTCGAAGGCGACCCGTTCGCCGTGCCGCTGCGCGACATCGCGAAGTCGGGCCGACCATTCGTTCTGCGGCCCTACCAGCGCGAGGCCGCGAAGGCCTTCCACGCCGGGGGAACCGTGTTGGGCGGGAACGGCGTGATCGTTCTGCCGTGTGGCGCGGGCAAGACCGTCGTCGGACTCGCGGTCATGAACTTGGTCGGAACGAAGACGCTGATCCTCACGACCAACACGGTCGCCGTCCGTCAGTGGCGCGAGGAGCTACTCGACAAGACCGGGCTCGGTCCGGCTGATGTGGCCGAGTACACAGGCGATGGCAAGCACGTCGCGCCGATCACGATCTCCACCTACCAGATGCTCACGTGGCGTCGTACGAAGACGTCTCCGTTCGAGCACTTCGCCCTGTTTTCCAAGGAGAATTGGGGCCTGGTCGTCTACGACGAAGTCCACCTGCTGCCCGCGCCCATTTTTCGCGTCACGGCGGAGCTCCAGGCGCGTCGTCGACTCGGACTGACGGCGACGCTCGTGCGCGAGGACGGCAAGGAGGACGAGGTCTTCTGCCTCATCGGTCCCAAGCGTTACGACGTGCCCTGGAAGGTGCTCGAAGAGAAGGGCTTCATCGCCGAGGCGCGTTGCGTCGAAGTCCGCGTCCCGCTCGACGCGAACTGGAAATCGCAGTACGCGTTCGCGGACGCGCGCGGCAAGTTCCGCGTGGCCTCCGAGAACCCGGCGAAGACGGCAGTCGTGAAGCGCATCCTCGCTCTCCATCCCGGATCGCACGCGTTGATCATCGGACAGTACATCGAGCAGCTCGAAGCGCTCGCCCGGCATGTAGAAGCGCCGCTGATCACGGGCAAGACGCCGACGGCCGAGCGCGAGAAGCTCTATGCCGCGTTCAAGTCGGGTGAGGTGCCCGTGCTCGTCGTGTCCAAGGTCGGGAACTTCGCGATCGACCTGCCCGACGCGAACGTCGCGATCCAGATCTCGGGGACGTTCGGGTCCAGGCAGGAAGAAGCTCAGCGGCTCGGCCGTGTCCTGCGTCCGAAGTCGGACGGTTCGGGCGCGGTCTTCTATTCGATCGTGACGCTGGGCTCGCGCGACCAGGAGTTCGCGCAGCGTCGACAACTGTTCTTGACGGAACAGGGCTACACCTACGAGATCCTGGACGCGAGCGCCCTCGATGCGCCGCGCGAGACCTTGGCACGATGACTCGACAGGAAGATCCGCAGGGCCCCGGGCCGGACGCCAACGGCCACGTCGAGAAGAACGGAGCCGCGCGCGGCTCTCGTGCACGCTCGGCGGACGCCGTCACGAGCGTGCGCGAACACGACCTGGCCGAGCTCTACCGCTTCTGGTCGGGACAGCGGGCGGTGCGGGTTCCCGAGGATGCGGCCGAGGTTCGCCGACAAGTCACCGATTGGATGAACCAACCTTCGGTCGTCGAGGCGCGCTTGGCTTTGTTGCCGCGGCGATTGCTGTCGATCCTCGATCTGCACCTCGAATCGCCGCGCTACCAATGCACGGCCGCCGAACTGCTCAACGCGCGGCACTTGGCGTACATGTCGAGCTACGACCTGCAGGCGAGCCTCGCGGTGCTCGGTCGCCACGCGTTGGTCGTCGAGACGAAGCTCACGACGGTCGAGGGATTCGGCGCACGCTCGTGGACGATCCCGCAAGACATCGGTGACGCGATTCTGCGTCAGCGTCGCGCACGGCGGCGAGGGATCTTCGACGCGTTCACGCTGCGCGGGCACATCGACCGGCTCTACGACGATCCGTCGCGCGCGCAGAAAACGCCGCCGTCGCGCGTGCGCGAACTCTACAAGCTGTACGCCAACGAATCGGCTGCCGTGGGGCGCGTCGAGCGGCTTCCGGACGGGCTACGGCAGCTGATCGAGAAGTCGATCATCGAGTTCGGCGGGATCCTGCCCAAGAATTTGTTCGATCGCATGGACTCGAGTCTCACTTGGGACGGGAGACGCTGGGGCCACGCGCTGGAGGAGTCTCTCGTCGGAACCGTCGAGCGTATGGAGCTCGGCCGCTACGGCATCCAGCACAACGACGAGACGTTGGTCGTGTTCAACGAAGTCGCGCTGGCTTGGCTGCGGCGCGTCGCTGTGCCCGGTGACCCGGATCGTCCGTTCGACGAGTCATCGCTGGGTGTGGACCTCGCTTCGAACTTGTCGCGCTTCATTGCGTACGTCGTCGAGCACGATGTCCGCTTCACGGTTCGCGGTGAGATCTTCAAGACGACGGAACGTCGCATCCAAGAGGAGCTCCTGCCCAACCCAGGACGCGAGATGTCGCGCGCCGACGTGCTGGCTTTCGTCTACGGATTCACGAAGGGTGCGCGGCTCATCGAGTCGACGGGCGAGCGCACGTTTGCGCTTACGAACGCCGGCCGTGACTGGGAAGCTCACGACCTCGAGCAGAAGTTGCGGATGTTGCTCGAGTACGCGATCGAAGAGCGCGATCTGCCCGGCGAGCATCACCACCAAGTGCGGATGCGACGGATCCTGATGCGGCTCTTGAAGCGCGTCGAACCCGGCGTCTGGTACGACATCATGTACGTGCCGTTCTTGTCGCGGAATACGTACTTGTGCAGCCTCGACGACCTGGCGGTGGACGAGTACTTCGCCACGCGCTTCCAAGCCGGCGGATACACGCCGATGGACGATATCCAGCGGCTCGCGTGGCATCTCGTGACATGGGTCAAGCAGCGGCTCTACCTGCTCGGCCTCGTCGATCTCGGGTACGACAAATCCGGCCGGCCCGTCGCGATGCGCCTCACGCGGATCGGCGCGCGACTCCTGGGCGTGGTGGACGGTGCACCGGAAACCGCCGCCGCGGTCGGCAGTTTGATCGTCACGCCGGACTTCGAGGTCGTGCTGTTCCCGACGGGCGACGACGGCGAACTCATCCACGACCTGGATCGCTTCTGCACGCGCGACAAGCAGGGCGGCGTGATGAGCTTCCGGATCAGCGAGCGATCGGTGCAACGTGCACTGCACGAGGGGATGTACTTGAAGCGCGTGCTCGCGACGTTGGAGAGACACTCGCGCACGCCCGTGCCGCAGAACGTGCTCTTCTCGGTTCGCGACTGGGCCGCACAGGCGGGCTGCATGCATCTCGGGCCCGACTATGTGGTCTCGGCCGACGACGCGGATCTCGTGACGCGGTTCCGTGGCGATCCGGGCGTGCGGCCGCTCGTCCGCGAGAACCTCGACGAGCGGCGCACGCGATTGCGGCCGGTCTCGACGCTGCGGCGAACGCAGTCGCTCCTGCGCGAGCTCGGCTACCTTGTCGAGATCGACGAGCCCGCGGCGTGAATGGACGCCGGTTACCCGGGCGGATCCTGGCCCTCACGCCGGGCGATATCGGTTCGCACGGGATCGCAGATCTATTGCGCAAGGCACGCGAGGCCGTGGCCGCCGGACTCGACTCGATCCTCGTGCGCGAGCCGGGTCTCGATGACCGCGCGACGCTGAACCTCGCGCTCGAACTGCGCGAACTCCTCGGGGATGCAGGTTGGCTCGGCATCCACGATCGCGTGCATCTCGCGGACGTTGCGCGCGCGAACGCGGTGCACCTCGGATTCCGATCGCTGCCGATCCGCGAGGCCCGCACGATCTGTGCCGAATCGATCGCGATCGGGTTCTCGGCGCACGCGCACGATGCTCCGAACGCTTGGGACGGCGCCGATTGTTTGCTGTTCGGCCCCGTGTTCGCGACGCCGAGCAAAGTGGGTCTCGTCGAGCCCATCGGCGTCGACGGCCTGCTCCGCGCAGTCCGCTCCACATCGATCCCGATCTGGGCCTTGGGCGGAATCGGCCCGGAGAACGCGGCCTCTTTGGCGATCACCGGGAGTCGAGGGATCGCCGTTCGAAACTCATGGCTCGGGGCGCTCGAGACGCGGGCGCGCTGGCTCGACCTCGTTCGCGCGTCACGCTGAGTCGGTCACCCCGACGGCTGTCCATACCCCGGTCGTCGGAAACCGTGTGCAACTGCTACGGCCGCGATTCGGCGCGAGTTCGGTTCCCTGGAATGGGTGTCACCCCGAGGCGCGAGCCGCGCAACGTCACACGATGGACCAGCCTCGAACTGGCGTAGGCTCTGTGCCACGATGACTTGGTCCGAAGATTTGATTCACCGTGCGCTCCTCACCGGGCCGAAGCCGCGCGGACTCGCCGGCAGTCGCGGGCACGACGCGGCCGTGCTCGCGAGCCTTGCTGGGCGACCCGTCGTTTGCGTCGACGCGTGCATCGAAGGTGTGCACTTCGTGGGTTCCGCGCGCGCGCACGATGTCGGTCGCAAGGCCTGCGCGCGCGCCCTTTCGGACCTCGCGGCGACGGCGGCGCGTCCGCGTGCGGTCCTGCTCGCGCTGTCCGCGCGACGCTCACGATCCGAGGCGTGGATCCTCGCTGCGATCGCTGGTGTGCGTGCTTTGGCGCGTGAACACGGCGCAGATCTCGTCGGCGGAGATCTCGCTTCGAGCGAAGCGCCGACGAGCCTTGTCGTGACTGCGATCGGCGCGTACGCCGGGCGCGGCACGCCGCCCGGACGCGATCGAGCGCGCGTGGGCGACGCCGTCGTCGTCACGGGGCCGCTCGGCGGCAGCATCCTCGGCCGACACTTGGCGCCGGAGCCGCGCATCGAGGAGGGGATTCGTCTCCACGCCCTCGGTGCGCGCGCCTTGATGGACGTTTCGGACGGACTCGCGTGGGATCTCTTCCGACTCGCGCGCACGGCCGGCGTGCGCATCGAGCTCGACATCGATGCCGTGCCGATCCATCGCGACGCGCGGCGTCTCGCGCGTCGCACCGGGCGCGAGGCCTGGGATCACGCACTCCACGACGGCGAGGATCACGAGCTCGTCGCGACGCTGCCGAAGTCGGCCGTCTCGCGCTCGAAGGCCACGGCGATCGGGCGTGTCGTGCGCGGTCATGGACTCGTGCTACGCCGCGCAGCTGGCGAACTCGCGGCCTGGACGCCTGACGCTGGAGGTTG
>JAYTBY010000561.1:0-3280 GCA_043736755.1 Planctomycetota bacterium
CGTTATGCGCCGGGTACCACTTCAGCCGGATCCCACGCGCGTCGCCCGTGCCGAATCGTGAGTATGACAACCTGCCTCGTGTCGATCCGATAGATGATCCGATAGGGGTAGTGGAACACCTGTCAGTGCGTCGCCTTCCCGATCTCTGGGACCACGCGGCCTCGCTTCGCGAACTCTCCTAGCGCGGCGACGCGCTCGAGAGGGGATGCGAACCATTGGCATGCCTCGGACTATGGGTAGTCAATGATCGCGACATCGGTTCGGGAGAGCTTACCCCCGACCGCGAGGCTTGGGAGGCTTGCGAGGCTTGGGAGGCTTGCGAGGCTTGCGAGGCTTGCGAGGCTTGGCAGGCTTGCGAGGCTTGGCTGGCTTGCGAGGCTTGGCAGGCTTGCGAGGCTTGGCAGGCTTGGCAGGCTTGGCAGGCTTGCGAGCCTCGCGAGCCTCGCTGGCCGCCAGCGTCGTCTTCTTTTTCGGCGAGACGGACTGCTTGCGAACGCCCGCCTTGGGCACACCCTTTTTGCGACCGGAGGCAGCTTTGGCCGCCATCGGCAACCCGAACAACTCCGCGAGGTTCGCGCTCGACAGCACCTTGCCCTTCGCCGCGCCGCGCTTCGCGAGCCGCGCGCCGCCGTCGGCACTGGTGATCAGATCCCCCTCGTCCACGTTTCGAAGCCGGAAGAGGAGTTCCGGTTGCTCGTCGAGCCGCGCTCCGATTCCATACAGCACCGCCGCCACATGCTTGCACATCGACGCCCAGTCGGGACAACTGCACTCGAGGGTGATCTCGCCTGGGGTCGGGAAAAGCCCGTTCTGCTGACGACAGAGGCGTTCCATGACTCCAGTGGAGAACTCGCCCTGCAGCAGTTCGACGAGAGAGTCGATAGCGCCCGCGCTGTCGCTGCAGATGGAACGCCAGCGTGTCTGCGGAACAGGCGCAATGCCGATCGTCACTTCGTAGAGCGACGATCCTCTCACCAGCGCCTTCACTGAACCAGCGGCGATTTCCAGGTGGAGCACACGACGCTGCCGCACGTAGGTCCGCCCGCGCGGCAACCGGTTCTCGTAATCGCTGTAGCTCTCGAGGTTCTTACACCACGCAGTGCCCCAGAACGTCCGCGTGATCTTGCGACCGTCGATCACGACCGGCGCAAGCGTGCGTCCCTTCGCCCTCAGTGAAGCGTTCTCCCGCTCGACCTCGCGACGTCGCTCGGCGACGGGCACGTACGGTGGCCACTCCCAATACCTGGACATGCATCACTCCTTGGTCGCAGCGTTGAGGTCGAGCGAGACGAGTCGCATCAATTCGTCGTCATTCAATTCCGTCAGATTGAGTTCCGCACCACCGGCGAGCAGTTCGCGGGATAACTGTGTCTTCGACTCGATGAGCTGATCGATCTTCTCCTCTACTGTGCCGCGGCAGACGAACTTGTGCACCAGCACGTTCTTTGTCTGTCCGATCCGGAACGCACGATCGGTTGCCTGGCTCTCCACCGCAGGATTCCACCATCGGTCAAAATGAATGACGTGTGACGCGGCGGTGAGATTGAGGCCCGAGCCGCCCGCCTTCAGCGAGATCACGAAGAACGGGACCAGCTCATCGTCCTGGAACCGCCGTACCAGCTCCTCGCGCTTCCCGACGACGGTCCCACCGTGCAGCGTCAGTCCCGGCCTGCCGAACGCACGGCCAAGGAAAGCGGCGAGCGGGTCTGTCATTTCACGAAACTGTGTGAACACCAGCACTTTGTCCTGCTTCGCCGCGATCACTTCGGCGAGCTCGCCGAGCCGAACCAGCTTGCCGCTATCCGCCGCATCCCACGCGTCATCCTTCAGCCATTGTGACGGGTGATTGCAGATTTGCTTGAAGCGCATGAGGAAGGTGAGGATCAGCCCTTTGCGACGCACCCCATTTGCTGCAGCAATCTGGTCGCGCAGTTCGCGTACCGAGTCCTGATATAGCGCTGCTTGTTTGCGAGTCAACTGGCAGTACGCCTTCATTTCCGTTTTCTCCGGCAGATCCGAGATCACAGACCGGTCGGTCTTGAGGCGCCGTAGAATGTACGGGCGCACCAGCTCGCGCAACGAAGCGTACGGATTCTGCGGCGTTGCGGCCAAGCGCTTTGAGTACGTGCCGAACTGCTTGGCCGATCCGAGCAGCCCGGGATTGATGAAGTCAAAAATGGACCAGAGATCGGAAAGGCGGTTCTCCACTGGAGTGCCGGTGAGCGCAATGCGTGCCCGCGCGCTCAGCTGCTTGACTGTGCGCGTCTGCTTGGCCCCGGGATTCTTGATGGCCTGCGCCTCGTCGAGGATCACGAGATTCCACTTGGTGCCGGAGATCCATGCAAATCGCCGCAGCGACCCGTAGGTCGTGATCACAAGATCGGCCTCGGCAAGTCGTTGCGCGTCGATCGCCGCGAGCTCCGTTGCAGTCAACGTGGACTGATGCGCGGCGATGACCTGCAGCGCCGGTGCGAACTGCGCGATCTCCGACTTCCAGTTGGCAATGAGCGAGGCCGGTACGATCAGGAGATTCGGCATGCCCGCGCGCTCGTTCGTGCGGCGCTGAAGCAGCAGCAAGGCGAGCACCTGGATGGTCTTGCCGAGCCCCATGTCGTCGGCCAAGCACGCACCGAGTCCGAGCCGCGAGAGTAGATGGAGCCATCGCACGCCGACTTCCTGATACGGACGCAGCGTGCCGCGCAGTTCACGCCCTGGTGCGATCGGCGAAAGCTCCTCCGGGGAGCGAAGCGACTGCAGAAGCGGGGAGAGCCAGGCGCCGGCGTTGACGTGCGACCACGGACGATCTGCAGCACGCTCGTCGTCAGCGCCGGTGACGTCGGCACCGGAGAGCAACCGCATGGCTTCGGCGAACGTGAGCCCGCGCTCGGCGGCCGTGCGCTCCGCGTCCTTGAACCGCTCCATCGTGCGCTGCAGTTGCTCGGAATCCACCTCGATCCACTGGCCACGGATGAATGCGAGTCCGCGTGTGCCGGCGAGGATCTGGCTGACTTCGGCCGCAGTCAGTCGCGCACCGTCAAGCGTGATGGCCATGCTGAAATCGAGGAGCGCAGCAGTCCCAAGTCCGGTCGGTGCTCGTGATCCGACGACGCTCGATACCAAGGGGCGCGCGGGACGGTTGGCACGCCAGCTCGCGGGCATGCGCACGATGATGCCCGCGCGTTCGAGCTCCGGGACGTCGGAGAGGAAACGAAACGCGTCGGCCGCCGACCACCGCAACGGATGAAAGACTTCCCCGGCTTCCACCATCTCACGCAGCCAG
>JAYTBY010000562.1:0-7145 GCA_043736755.1 Planctomycetota bacterium
GCCCTGAGGACGTCGCGGACGCGATCGTGTGGGTCGTGACGCGCCCTCGCCATGTGAACGTGGGCGAGGTCGTCCTGTGGCCCACCGACCAGGCCAGCACGACGGTCGTCCACCGACGTTGAAGAAAACCGTCTCCGGGCGTCGAAAAGAAACGACGTGTCGGAACGATTCGACTCCCCTATCTCGCGCCCAGGCACCGTCCTCATCTGCGATGACGACGGCTCCGCCAAGGATCTCGCGCGGCTGCTGCAAGAAGCTGGTCACAGGGCCGAGGCCGTGTCGGGCGGCGCGCGGCTCGCGCGCGCTCTCCGGGCCGGCGGCACCGACGTCCTCTTGTGCGATGCGGACGCCGCGGGTCTCGACGTAGCGAACGAGCTGAAGCGCCTCGACGCACCGCCGGCTTGGATCGAGCTCGCGGGCTTCGGCTCCATCGAAGACGCCGTCCTCGCGGTCCGACGTGGCGCAGCCGAGTGCTTGCAGAAGCCGTGTGAGCCCGAGGAAGTCCTCCTCGCCGTCGCGCGCGCGCTCGAGGCACGCGACCTGCGCAGCGAGAACCGTCGTCTGCGCGAAGACCTCGCCGGCCGCACGGAGCTGCTCGGGGTCTCGACGCGCGATCCGCGGATGCGTCAAGTCCTGGCTACGATCGAGTCCGTCGCCGACACGCGCGCGACCGTACTCATCGAGGGCGAGAGCGGCACGGGCAAGACGATGCTCGCGCGTGCTCTGCACCAGCGATCGGGGCGCGCTCGGGGCCCGTTCATCGAGGTCAACTGCGGTGCGATTCCCGCCGGCTTGCTCGAGAGCGAACTGTTTGGCGCCGCGCGCGGTGCGTTCACGGGTGCGACGAAGGATCGCGCCGGCCGGTTCGAAGCCGCTCATGGCGGCACGATTTTCCTCGACGAGATCGGCACCGCGTCGCCGGAGCTCCAAGTGAAGCTCCTGCGTGTGCTGCAGGATCGCGCGTTCGAACGCGTCGGTGAAAGCGCGACGCGCACCACGGATGCACGCGTCGTCGCTGCGACGAACGTGGACTTGCGCGCCGCGGTGCGCGAAGGCCGCTTCCGCGAAGACCTCTTGTGGCGGCTGTGCGTGGTGGGCCTCGTGATCCCGCCTCTGCGCGAGCGCCGGGGCGACATCGCCGTGCTCACCGAGCGCATCCTCGCGAGGCTCGTCGTGGAACACGGCCGGGCGCGTCGTCCCCTGTCGAGCGCCGCGATGAGCGCCATCTTGGCTCACGACTTCCCGGGCAACGTGCGCGAGCTCGAACACCGCTTGGAACGCGCCATCCTCCTCGCGCGCGGTGAAGCGATCGAGCCCCTGGATCTGGGCGACGACATGGCGGCGATCTCTCCCTCCTCGTCGACCCCGATCGTCGGTTTCGAGCCGGGCAAGAGCTTGCGCGAACTCCTCGAAGCCCCGGAGCGCGAGATCCTGCGCCAAGCGCTCGCGCACTGCGTCGGATCGCGCAAAGACGCCGCACACTTGCTGGGCATCGACCGCACGACCTTGTTCAACAAGATGCGGCGTCTGGGCCTCATGGCGTTCCCCGCGCGGCCCGAGTAGAACCCTCCGTCCACACGTCATGCGCTGGCCCACTTGGACGCTCCTCTTCGCCGCTCTGGCGCTTCTCGCGATCGTCGGCGCAATGGTCTCGCGCCAGTCGCGCGTGACGCCCGAGGAATTCCTGGCGATTGTCGAAGGTCGCATCGAGGACGGGCGCTACGACCGCGAGCAGACGCTGCAGAACCTCGACCAGGTCCTCGCGCGCGCGCGCGAGGCCAGCGACGTCAGTCTCGAAACGCATGTGCTCCTGCGGCGCGGACGTCTGCTCATGGAACTGGGTGCGTTCGATCGCGCGCGCACCGACCTGCTCGCGGTCGCCGAGAAGCGGCCGCAGGATCGCGAGGTCGAGGCCGACTTGATCGATCTCGACACGCGCGCCGGGGACTTCGCGGCTGCCGAAGTTCGCGTTCGACGAGGACTCGAGCACGAGCCTGAATCCGCGCTGGCCTGGACGCGGCTGGGTCGCCTCCATCGACTGGCGTCCGCAAGCAGCGAGAGGACCGCGATCGAGCTGATCGGTCGACACTTGGCCCCAGACGAACTCGGCGAGGCCCGCGGACTCATCGCGCGCTCGTCGGCGCTCGACGTGGAGGACCTCGAGCGGCCCGCGATCGCCGAGAGACTGCGCCGGATTCTCCGCGACGAGGAAGAATCGCTCCAAGACATCCTGCGCGCCACGGACCGCGCGGCCGTGGATTCGACGAAAGCCCGCCAGGCCTACGCGCGCGCTCTGCAATGCGGCGTGGACGCCGAACCGCTGGCTGGCCTCCTCGAACTGTTCGGGCGAGCCGGACGCCGTGACCTGGCCGCAGATCTGGCGATGGCTTCGATGCGCTTCGATGCGATTCGCACCGATGTCGTCGTCGCGCGGGCGCTGCTCGAATCGCTCGAGGAACTCGGGCGCTACCGCTTCGCCAGCGAACTCGCGCGACAGTGGTCGCTGCGACGCGTGCCGCTCGATGCGGAGTTCCTCCACATGCTCGCGCGGATCGGTCTGGCGTCTCGGCGTCCCGATCTCCTGTCGGACGCGGGCGATCAGTTGCGTCGGGTCGGCTCGACGGACGATGCCTACGCGGCCTGCTTCTTCCAAGGGATCGGCCTCGTGATGTCCGGTCAGGACTCGTTCGGCCGCACGTATCTGCGACAGTTCGTGGCCTCGAGCGCTCCCGAACCCGTACCGGGTGCCCGCGCCGAGGCGTGGCGTGCGATCGCCAAGGCTTCGCGCGTCTTGGGCGAACCCGAGTTCGAGCGCGAGGCGATTCAGGGCGCGATCGAACTGGAACCGAACTTCGACGGCGAACTCCACTTGCGTCTCGCCGAGCTCTTGATGGCCGCGCCGCACGGCGGATTCCGAGTGCCCGATCGCCGCTTCGCTCAGGGGATGAGCCTCCTCCCGGAGCGCACGCAGGAACTCCTCCCCCGCTGGCACGAGATCGGACGACGCGAGCTGGCCTCGATCGGTTTCGATCCCGAGGTCGTGCGGACGAGCCTGCTCCAGGCACGCGTCTGGACGCCGGCCTCGGATGCCAGTCCGTACGAGCTCTTCCGTTTGGCGGAGATCCACGCCGCGGCCGGCGACGAGGCGCGCGCGAAAGCGCATCTCGATCGACTCCTCGAACTCGTCCCAGGGTTCGTCCCGGCACTCGATCTCGCACTCGTGGGTGCGCGCCGTCAGCCGGATCGGTCGAAGCTCCTCGCGGCGGTCACCGCGCGCATCGCGGCGGCTGGTCGCTCCCCCGAGACGGCCGACGTCCTGCGGGCGGTCCCGTTCGACGAGCTCGAGGCGCACGACGTGCACGAGCTCATGCGCGCGGACCCGGAGTACTTTGGTCGAGTCGCGGCGGCGCGTACGCTCGCGAACGCGGGCCGGCCGCGCTCCGCGCTGGCGCTCCTCGAAGGCATGGACCCGGCCACGCTCGGTGACGAGGCGCGCCTGCTCGCCGCCTCGCTGGCCCTCGATTCGGGCGAGGCCGGGCGCGCGTGGACCATCCTGCAGCCGATGGGGCGCGCGCTGGTCGCACTGCAGGAGTCGGCGATCCTCGGCGCGAAGGCCGCGAGTTGGAGTCGCGCACCGGAAGCAGTGCGCGGCACGCTCGGACTCATCGCGCAGAACAAACGGCTCAACCGCCCCACGCGCATGGCCGCGGCGCGAGTGGCCCTTCGCGCCGGAGATCACGCGAACGCACGTGCGCTCCTCCAGGCCCTCGATGCCATCCCTGAAGCACGCGGCGGAGATCTGTGCATCGAGCTCGCGATCGCTGCGCACCTCACCGGAGACACGCAAGCCGCGAATCAAGCCCTGGCTCGCGCTGAGGCGTTCGAGCTGAAGGGCGCACTCGAGCGCACCACGCTCATGCTCGCGATCCACCACGGCCGCGTGGCCTCCTGGAAGCCGTTCGCGGAACGCGCGGAGATCAAGTCGAAGAACGCCGACGAGATCTTCCTCGCGTCACTGCTCGTCCTGCAGGGCCGCGAGGCCGAGGCCCGGGCGAAGATCGTGAAGGCGCGTGGGACCGAAGAGGTCTTGGACGCGCGCTGGGCTCTACTCGAGCGCGCGCTCGACATCGCAGACGACCGTGATACGGAGTTCGACCCGCGCCTCGGCAGCGTGGCGCCCGGCGCGGTGAACGCATTCCTGTCGGTGCTGCCGAGCGCGCCCGGTGCGACCGCGGCCGCCGGGTGGATCGCGCTGACCGATTGTCCCGAGGGACTGGCCGTGGCTTCCGCCGACCTGCGCGTCCGTGCCGGTCAACTGGGCGAGCAAGCGCTGTGGCCCACTTGGCTCTTGGCCACGCTCGACCACCGAGCCGGCGACGTGAGCGCGGCGCGCCTCGACGCCGAGCAGGTCGTGCGACTCGCACCCGACTTCGAACCCGCGTGGTCGTTGCTCGAGGAGCTCGACCCCGAATTGCGCTTCGATGCCGCGGCCTACGGACGGTTCCGCGGCGAACGCCTGCGCGCACTCGGACGTTTCGAAGGCACGACGATCACGGATCGCGAAGACCGCGCGCGCTGGCATCAGGCGCGTGGAGAACACACGGACGCAGTCGCCGAGGCCGAGATCGAGGGCGAGCCCGCCAGCGCGGAACTCTCGAGCATCGTCGCGCGGTCACTCCTCGAACTCGGTCGCCCGCGAGCCGCCGTCGAGCGACTCGCGCGCGCCCTTCAATCGACGCCCGGCCCCCTGGACACGGCCGGCGCGATCGGCGTCTTGCTCGAGGCCATCGACCGTGCCGGAGCGGATCCGGAAGGCCCGCTGCCGAGTGCGACGACCAGCACGACCCTGCACACGCTTGCCCTCGCGCACCTCGACGATCCGCGCCTGGTCCTCGCACTGGCGCGGATCGATCTCGAATTCGACCCGCGCAGCCCAGCGCTCGGCGTGCGGAAAGCCACTTCGCGCCTCGAAGCGTATCGCGCGCGACATCGCGGCCGACCGCTGGACCACGAGGTGCTCGGTTCGGCCGCGGCGTGGATCGACTTCCTCGCGCGACTCGATCCAAAGAAGGCCGTCGCTCTGGCGCGGGAAGAACTCGACCTCGCGCCCGGTTCCCTCGCGACTTGGATCGCCGCGGCCCGTGCCTTCGAATCGAACGGAGAGCGCGAGGAAGCGCTGGTCACGCTACGGCTCGCGGCGCGCATCAGCGAACACGGCGAGGTCTCGCGCGAGATCTTGAGGATCCGTTCGCGCGCGGACATGGATGCGTCGGAGATCGACGGAATCGTGACCGCGATCACCACGTTCGAACAACGCGCGACGCCCGAGCCGGCCTTGCACGCGTTGGCTGCGCGCAGCTTCCTGAACCTCGGGCCGCGCCTCAGCGAACGGGCACTTGCCTCCGCGCGAGCGGCGATCACCGATGCGACGGCCACCGCCGCGGATCGACGGCTTGGGTCCATCCTCGCTGCGATCGCGATCCTGTCGCGCGGTCGTGAGGCGGAACTCGCCGAGGCCGGGACCTTGCTCCGCGACGCGCAACCCGAACGCCCCTCGCTCATCGAAGCGGATTTCATCGACGCATTGCGCGGAATCGCAGAATCGAAGACCAAGCCCTGAAGCCGAGGGCGCCGAACGGCACTGCGCTCGTTCCGTCTACTCAGCGAGATCGTGACCGCACTCGCGCAAAGCCTGGGCCATCGTTCCGAAACGGAAGTGACCGAGTAGCGCCTCGAGCCGCGGCAACGTGCGCTCGAGGTTCAGGTAGTGGCGGAAACGCGCGAACGGCGCCACCTCGACGCGCGGCTGGTCCGGGTCCAACTCCCACGGATGGAGGTAGAGAGCTGCCGGACGTCCGTCTTTCTCCAGAGACGCCAACGCGCCGCGTGTCGCCCACAGGGGCAGAAGCCGGAAGTAGCCGCCGCCACCGACCGGCCAGTTGCGACCGAGCGCGCGCCACGTGGCGACCGGGAACTCGAGGATGCTGCCGCCCGCGGCCTCGACACGCGAGATGCCGGGATCGAAGTCGGGAACTCCGTAGGTCGGGTGCGAGACGGGATGCACGCTCGAGTCGTAGCGATAGCCGCGCTCGACGAGTACGTCGAAGGCCCACCACGTCGAGCGCGAGAGGGAGAACGTGGACGCGCGAAATCCGATGGGTCGCGGCGCACCGGCAGCCATGAGCGCGCGCTCGGTGCGCGCGAGGTCCTCGACGAAACGCTCGGGCCCGAGGTCCGCGAGGAAAAGGTGCTCGTAACCGTGGCTGGCGATCTCGTGACCCGCTTCGAGGCATCGACGCACGAGGTGCGGGTGGCGCTCGGCCACCCAACCCAGCCAGAAGAACGTCGCACGCGCCCCGCGACGATCGAGCAGCGACAGAATGCGGTCCATTCCGACGTCGAGGCGTGAAGGCACGCCGTCCCAACCGTCGCGCTCGAAGACCGGCCTGAAGTTCGCGACCTGAAAGTACTCCTCGACGTCGAAGGAGAGCGCGTGCAGGACGCCGTTCGTGGTGGTGCTCGCCATGGTTCTAGTCAGGCGAGATCATCGGCTGCGGCGTGACGCCGACGCCAGTGTTCCAGGACGAGCAGGCTCCACAAGAGGTTCGAGCGGTCGTGCGCGCCACTCTGGTGAGCTGCGTTGCACTCGCGCAGCCGCGCGCGGTCGAACCAGCGCTCCGGGAGAGTCTCGATCGCCTCGGTGACCGCCGGAGCGAGCGGACCGCGCAACCAGGCGCGCAGTGGAACGTCGAAGCCCATCTTCCGTCCGTCGAGGATGTCGGCCGGGATCCGCGACCGCAATGCCTCGCGGAAAGCATGTTTCCCCCGGCCCGCGCGCACCTTTTCCCGCGTGGGCAGGTTCACGAAGCGCTCGACGAAGCGATGGTCGAGGAACGGCGGTCGGACCTCGAGCGAGGCCGCCATCGACGCGCGATCGCCCTTGACCAGGATCTGGTCGGGCAGGAAGTGGAAGAGATCGGCGTACTGCGCGCGGTACAGCGCGTCGCCCGACCGCGGTCGCTTGTAGAGGTCCGCGAACGCATCGAACGGATCGTGAGCGCCGAGCGAGGCCGCCAGATCAGGATGGAGCAACGACAGGGCAGCGCCGCGGTCCAACTGCGAGAGGCTCGCGAAGTACGCGCGCG
>JAYTBY010000563.1:0-16335 GCA_043736755.1 Planctomycetota bacterium
ACGATCGACGCCGACAACACGACGATCGTCGGCGGCGCCGGCGATCGCAAGGACGTCGCGGCACGCGTCGAGCAGATCCGCGCGCAAGTCGCGGAGACGACCTCGGACTACGACCGCGAGAAGCTGCAAGAGCGCCTGGCGAAGCTCACGGGCGGCATCGCGCAGGTCAACGTCGGCGGCGCGACCGACACCGAAGTCAAGGAGCGCAAAGCGCTCATCGAAGATGCGCTCCACGCGACGCGTGCGGCGATCGAAGGCGGCGTCCTGCCGGGTGGCGGCACGGCACTCCTGCGTGCGCGCTCGGTCCTCGACGGCCTGAAGACCGAGAAGGACGAGGACTACGACATGGGCCTCGACATCCTCTACGCCGCCCTCGCGCGTCCGATCCAGCAGATCGCGCAGAACGCGGGACAAGACGGCGCGGTCGTTGCGCACCGCGTGCTGCGTGAGAAGAAAGAGACGTGGGGCTACGACGCGTTGACGGGCGAGTACGGCGACATGCTCGCGCTCGGCATCGTCGATCCGGCGAAGGTCACGAAGGCGGCACTCAACAACGCGGTCAGCGTCGCGACGCTGCTGCTCACGACGGACGCGCTCATCGTCACGAAGCCGGAGCCCAAGAAGGCCGGCAAGGGCGGCGGGGGCGGCGAAGACATGGACGGAATGGGTGGCATGGGCGGCATGGGCGGAGGCATGGACTTCTGAGTCCTGCGCCACCACAAGCACCCACCCTCTCGGCCCCCACCAGCACCCGCACACCCACCAACGCACACACGAGAATCCCCCACATGGCCAAGCAAATCCTGTTCGACGACAACGCGCGCCAGAAGATGCGCGTCGGCATCGAGAAGCTCGCGAAGACCGTCCGCGTCACGCTCGGGCCCGCGGGCCGCAACGTGATCCTCCAGAAGTCCTTCGGCGCCCCGTCCGTCACGAAGGACGGCGTCAGCGTCGCGAAGGAGATCGAGCTCGAGGACCCCTTCGAGAACATGGGCGCCAAGCTCGTCCTCGAAGTCGCCAACAAGACGAACGACGTCGCCGGTGACGGCACGACGACTGCGACCGTTCTCGCTTCGGCGATCTTCAACGAAGGCCTCAAGTACATCGCGACGGGCGTCAACACGATCGCGCTGCGCAACGGCATCGACGCCGCGGTCGTGGCCGCCGTCGAGTCGGTGAAAGCTCAGTCGAAGAAGGTCAAGACGCGCGAGGAGAAGGCTTCCGTGGCCTCGATCTCGGCCAACAACGACCGGTCGGTCGGCGAGATGCTCGCGAACGCGTTCGAGCGCGTCGGTGACGACGGCGTCATCACGATCGAGGAGAACACCGGCCTCGAGACGACGGTCGAAGTCGTCGAAGGCATGGAGTTCGACAAGGGCTACCTGTCGCCGTACTTCGCGACGGACCTCACGAAACTCACGTGCGAGTTCAACGAGCCCTACATCTTCATCTTCGACAAGAAGATCTCGTCGGTGCGCGAGTTCCTGCCGGTCCTCGACGCCGCTGTGCGCACGGCCCGTCCGCTCGTGATCATCGCCGAGGACCTCGAGGGGGAGGCGCTCGCCACGCTCGTCATCAACCGCCTCAAGGGCATCCTGAACGTCTGCGCCGTCAAGGCGCCGGGCTTCGGCGATCGTCGTAAGGCGTACTTGGGTGACATCGCCGTCCTCACCGGCGGCACGGCGATCACCGAAGAACTCGGCCTCCCGCTCGAGAAGGTCACGGTCGAGCACTTCGGCACGGCGAAGCGCGTGCGCATCACGAAGGACTCCACGACGATCATCGGCGGCAAGGGATCGAAGAAGGCGATCGACGAGCGCATCGCGCAGATCGACGTCCAGATCAAAGCCACGAAGAGCGACTACGACAAGGAGAAGCTCCAGGAGCGACGCGCGAAGCTCAAGGGCGGCGTCGCGGTCATCAAGGCCGGTGGCAAGACCGAAGCCGAGATGAAGGCCAAGAAGGACCTCCTCGAGGACGCGCTGAACGCCACGCGCGCTGCGATCCAGGAAGGCATCGTCCCCGGCGGCGGCGTGGCGCTCTTGCGCGCAGCCGACGCGGTGCGCGCGCTCAAGCTCGACGGTGACGAGCGTTTCGGCGCGAAGATCGTCGAGAAGGCGCTCGAAGCTCCGCTGCGTCAGATCGCCGCGAACGCTGGCGAAGACGGACCGGTCGTCGTCGAGAACGTTCGCGAGGCGGGCAAGTCGAACGGCTTCAACGCGCTCACGGGCGAGTACGTCGACATGTTCAAGGCCGGCATCATCGATCCGGCGAAGGTCGTGCGCAGCGCGCTGCAGAACGCCGCGTCGATCTCCGGGTTGCTCCTCACGACCGACTCCATGGTCACGGAGATCAAGGACGAGAAGCCGCGCGTCGAAGGCTCGATGGCCTGAGAGCGCTGTCGCCCTGCAACGCCGGCGCCCGTGAATTCAGCACGGGCGCTGCGGGCAGCGGCGGCGCGCAAATCTCCGAGGGCGGCGGCTGCTACCGCTGTCGCCCTCGAGTTCTCTACCGACGAATCCGGCCGATCCAAGCCCTGCGACCGAACGCCGACGCCCGCGGATGAGCGACAAGCGCGACTACTACGAGACCCTCGGCGTCGACCGCAAGTCGGGCGAAGAGGACATCAAGAAGGCCTATCGCCAAGCGGCGATGGCTCACCACCCGGACCGCAATCCGGGCGACAAGGCTGCGGAGGAGAAGTTCAAGGAGGCGGCCGAGGCCTACTCCGTGCTCTCCGACGCCGAGAAGCGCACGCGCTATGACCGTTTCGGTCATCAGGCGTTCGGCTCGGGCGGCTCGAACGCCGGCCCGCAGTTCACGAACGTCGAGGACATCTTCGAAGCGTTCGGGGGTTCGATCTTCGGCGACCTGTTCGGCGGCGGGCGGCGTCGCGCGGGGCCGCAAGCCGGTCGCGATCTGCGTATCGAACTCGCGCTGACGCTCGAGGAAGTCGACCAAGGCGTCGAGAAGCGCGTCGAGATCAAGCGCCGCGAATCGTGCACGCCTTGCAAGGGCAGTGGAGCGAAACCGGGCACGACGTCCGCGCCGTGCACACAGTGCGGCGGCCGCGGTCAGATCCATCGCAACCAGGGATTCTTCACGATGGCGCTCGTCTGTCCGCGCTGTCGCGGTGCGGGAACGACCATCGAGAGCCCGTGCGCGACTTGCCACGGACAGGGCCGCACCGAGCAAAAGGTCGAGATCAAGATCAATGTGCCCGCTGGTGTCGAGGACGGCATCCAACTGCGCGTCACGGGGGAGGGCGATGCGGGCGACCCCGGTGCTCCGCGCGGCAGCCTCTACTGCGTCGTGCGCGAGAAGGAGCACAAGATGTTCCAGCGCAACGGCGCGGACGTCCTCTGCGAACTGCCCTTCACGTACGCCCAACTCGCCCTGGGTGACGATGTCGAGGTCCCCACTCTGCGCGGACGGGCGAAGATGTCGATTCCGCCCGGCACGGCGAGCAGCAAGGTGTTCCGCATGCGCGGCCAGGGTGTTCCGCAACTCGACGGGGCGGGGCGCGGCGACCAGCTCGTGCGCGTGTTCGTCGAGGTGCCGACCAAGCTCGATGCGCGGCAGAAGGAACTCCTGCGTGAATTCGCCGACCTCGAGCGCAAGAATTCCGGGGACAAGTCCTTCTTCGAGAAGATCGCGAGCTACTTCGGCTGACCCCATGAACGAGACCACCGAAACGCAGGCGACTCCGGACGAACGACCGCTCGAGGAACGTCTCGATGCGGCGCTTCTGGAGCGCGACGAAAACCACAAGAACTGGCAGCGCGCGCTGGCGGACTACCAGAATCTCCGACGCCGTCTGGCGACCGACGTCGACGATGCGGTCAAGCGCGGGAAGAAGGCGCTCGTCAGCGACTTGCTGCTCGTGCTCGACTACCTCGACATGGCGCTCGCGGCGCCGGCGACGAACGCCGAGACCACAGCTTTGCGCGCCGGCGTCGAGCTCACGCGTCAACAACTGTGGGCGGCGCTCCAGAAGGAAGGCGTGACGCTCGTCCGCGAAAGCGGCGCGTTCGATGCGACGTGGCACGACTGCGCCGAGCGCGTCGAGACGCGCGATGCGCCCGAGGGCCGGATCCTCGCGGTGCTGCGCCAAGGCTATGCCTGGCAAGGTGCGGTGCTACGTCCGGCGCAAGTGCGCGTCGCGGCGGCCCCGAACAGCGGCCGGGAGTCCTGACACGATGCCGACCTACGACTACGTGTGCGCCGCGTGCGAACACGCGCTAGAGGTCTTCCAGTCGATGTCCGAGGCGCCGAAGAAGAAGTGCCCGAAGTGCGGCAAGTCGAAGTTGGAACGCCGCATCGGCGCGGGAGCCGGGTTCCTGTTCAAGGGATCGGGTTTCTACCTGACCGACTATCGATCGAAGGGTTACACAGCGCAAAGCGAAGCGGAGCGCAAGGCCGCTCTGAGTACTGAATCCTCGAAGGAAACTTCGACTCCGACCCCGCCCACGACTCCCACTCCGGCCGCGAAGAGCGACGCCCCGGCGAAGAGCGAGAACCCTTCGAAATCCGCGGCCAAGAAGTCGGCCCCGACTCCGTCAGCGAAGAAGAAAAAGTCCTGATCTTCCGAGGCCCGTGAGGAACGGATGGGCTTGGCGCTCTGGAGCGGCGCAGCCCGTGTTGGTGAGCGCGTGAACTCGCATTCGTCTCACGCGCCGAGAGCGCGTGAAGAACTCACAGGCGACGCGCCGCGGAAGCAGCGCAGATCGTGTCTCTGAGAGGCCGTGAAGATATCGACCCTACGGCCTCTCAGAAACGAGTAGCGCCGCTTCCGCGTCGCGTCGCGTGTGAGTTCTTCACACGCTCTGAGCGTGTAGGGTCGATTCCTTCTGCGCGCCGCGCGAGGCATCCCGATAGTAGTAGCTCAGCCGGGGAACAGTTCCGCCACGAGTTCCGCGATCGCGGTCCCCTCGTTGTGCGGCAAGACCCGATCGGCGAGTCCCACCGCCTCGCGCATTCCCGTCGCCATCGCGATGGCAAGGCCCGCGGCTTCGAACATCGGAATGTCGTTCGTCGCATCCCCCACGGCGACGACCGCGCCCGGCTCGATCCCGTAGAGCTCGCGCACCACGCGCACGCCCTCGGCCTTGCCGCGACACGGCGGATGGATGTCGAGGACCACCATCGGACTCGTTCGGTGCATCGGCAGCGCGTTGAGCGGAAAGTGCGTCAGGTACACCGGTTGCGCGATGCGCTCCGCGACCTCGTCTTGCAGCGCGAGAGAAGTCGCGTGATCCACCGAGAACAGCGTCACGCGCACGACGAACTCGACCGACTCGAGTTCCTCGCGAGAGACAACACGCAGCCCCATGAGGCCCTCGATCGACACACGCTCCAACTCGTCGCGCGGCGGGCTGGCATACTTCGCGTCGTTCGTCATCAACACCGTCAACAGGCCCTTTTCGTCGGCGTATTCGAGCGCTCGCGCCACCGTGCGGCTCGACAAGACGCGTTCTTCGAGCATGCGCTTCTGAACCGGGCACCACAGACCCGCGCCATTGAACGTGATTGCCGGCGTCCTGAGCCCGATCTCCTCGACGATCCCTGTCGTCGAGGCCGTCGATCGCCCCGTCGCGATCATCACGCGGCCGCCGCGGGCCTCGAGTTCACGCAGCGCGCGTGCGTTCTCCGGGTGAACGCGACTCGACTCGTCCAGCAGCGTGCCATCGAGGTCGAGCAGGATCGCCCGAGCGGGCAGGATGCGCTTCGGTCGCGCGCGGAGTATCGGTTCGTGGATCAAGATGGGCGCATCATGGCACGCGCAAGGAGAGGCGAGCCACCTTGCCGAGCTCGACTTCGAGCGGCGTTTCCGAGATCCGCGTCTCACCGCCTTGTTGGTCGCGCAGCGTGAGGCGCACGCTGTAGGCACCGGGCACGATCGAGCCGACGGTCTCGCTCGTGTTCCACTTCCCGAGCCACGCCTGGCGCACGATGTGCTCCTCGTCGCCGACCTTCTTGAGGAACGCGATCTCGTACCAGTGGTCGTCGCTCAGATTCCCAGCGATTTCCACACGGACGCGTGACGCACGGCGCAACACGAGGTCGGCTCCGCCGCGGATCTCCCCCGGCGCGAGGGTGATCGGTTCGAGCGCCGTGTTCTCGACTTCGTCGCCCTGCGCAGCGACGACGAGCGGAGCGTTCTCGACCAAGCCGCGCAGTACGTATTGCCCCTGAGCATCGGTGCGCGCTTCGCGGCTGCCGCGCGCTTGCCGCCACTGGACGTTCGGATTCCCGCGATCGTCCTCGGACAGCACGACGGAGTGCGGAGGCTCCATTTGGATGCCGGCTCCGTCACGCGACACGCCGATCACCACGCCGGAGAGAGGCCGACCGTCCGGATCCGTGACGCGACCGTGGATCGCGTTCTGATCGAGGTCGAAGTCCTGAACTTGCTCGCCCGTTCCGAGCACGACGCGCAGCTCGCTCGCCATGCGCCGTTCGGCATGGTGGACGAGCGCCACGTACAGTCCCGATCGACGATTCAGGAGTCGATACTCGCCGCGGTGATCGGTCGTCGCGGAGAACGGGTCGTCACCGTTTCCACCCCACGTCCAGCCCGAATCGCGGCCTTCGACGTAGGGTACGAGCTTCACGACCGCGCCTTCGAGTGGTCGACCGCCTTCGCGCACGACTCCGAAGAGCGTGCCACGCGGCGGCGCAACGAGAACAAGCGCCGCCTCGGCCGCGCTGACGAGCACGAGTTCCTGCCAGGGTTCCTCGCGCGCTTCGGCGCCGGAATCGTCTTCCCACCACGACGATTCGCCGTCTTCCTGCTGGATGCGGAACGCGTGCACGCCCGGCTCGAGCGCTTCGAAACGCGATTCACCGCGCGGATCGGTGACGACGTTCTCGGCGAACCGGTCCTCGCCCTCGTCGGCGGAACGTCGTGGAAGACGATGTCCGACGGGAACTCCAGCGACGGGCCGTCCGCCGCCGTCGGTGACGCGGACCACGACGCGAGCGCCGCGCTCGAGCTTCAGCGCCACAGCGTGATCGGCATCCTTGGGTAGCAAAGCGGGCACGCATTCACTGGGCGTGAAACCGCGCGCGCCGGCCTGCACCAGCACGTTCTTGCCGGAGTAGCTCGACAACTCGCATCGTCCCTCGGCATTCGTGCGCGCCGAACGTGCATCGAGCTCGCCGAACACGTCGACGGAGAGCGGCATGTCCGACCACTGCTCGAGGCGCTCGCGCGCCTCTGTCGTCATGACCACACGCGCGTTCTCGACCGGCGCGCCGTCGGCGTCCACGACCGTGACCACGACCCGACGCTCAGCCTTCAAGCGGACTTCACCGATGTCGAGTTCGCGACCAGGCGACAGCGCCAAGTCCTTGCGCTCGAAGTCCTGATATCCCGCGGCGGACACGCGCAACCATCCGGGCTTTGCGACTTGATTCAGTCGCAACTCACCGTAGCGCGCCGCGCCAAGCGGGAACGCGTGCTGTACCTCGCCCTTTTCGTCGCGTAGCACGCGGAATCGGCCCTGACCGGCCCACACGACGAAGTCCTCGATGGGCAGCGACGTGCCGTCGTCGACGACGCGCAAGAGGATCGCCGTTTCGAGCTCGAACGGAAGATCGACGCCGGTGTTCGGAGCACGCACGACCTTGGCGCCGCTCGATCCCGCTGCTTTCCAGGCATCTCCACGCCGCACCGTGAGGGTGAGCCGATACGACTCTCCCGAACGCAAGCCGCCGATGCGGAACGATCCATCCGCCTCGGCCAACGTTGCGCGCGGACGTGCCTCGAACTCGGGTGCGTCGGTCTGCGCAGCGTCGGCGTCCGCGGATTCCTCGTCGTCATCCGGCGTCGAACGTCGCGCGACGATGCGCAAGCCTGCGGGGAGCGTCCCCGATTTCGGAGTGATGCGGCCGGCGATCTCGACGCCGTGCTCGAGGCGGACCACGAACCCGTCCTGCACTTCGCCCGCGAGCTCCGTTCGGCCGCTGAGCTCGGTGATCGCGAGCCCATCGGCGAGGAACAAGAGTTGGAACGGTCCGGCGGCGAGCTCGTCGACGCGGAATCGTCCGTGTTCGTCTGTCGCACCGGCACTCGCGCCGCGACCGGGAACGGCGATCCCGCCGCCGCGCGACAACGAGGAAGCGGCGATGAGGACGCGCACGCCCGGCGCCGGCTTGCCGTCGGGCGAGTGAACCACTCCGGCGATGACGACGCCGGGCTCGAGCACGACATCAGGGAGCGAAACATCGCTCTCGTGCAGAGCTTCGAGGTCTTCACGGTAAGCCGGAGCGAGCATCGCACTGCGTGCGGCGAGTCGAATCGGTCCCGGTTCGAGGTCCTCGAACACGAAGCGTCCCCCGGCGTCGCACTCCGCACGCTCGACCTTCATCCAGCGTGTCGGCAAAGCGTCGACTTCGAGATCGAGTGGGATGCGCGCCCAGAATTCGCTCGTCGTGATCCACACGCGCGCGCCGGATAGGCCGAGACCGGTGCGATCGACGACGCGCCCGCGAACGCGCGGCTTCGAACGCACCACTGCTTTCGGCTTCTCGCCTGCGACTTCGGGGGCCGCGATCGAACTGCGTGTCTGCGACGTCGCGGTACTGTTCTCGCCGGGCGAGTCACCGGCGACGAGGTCGCCGCCTGGCCCGACTCCCTCGACGCTCGTGCCCAGAACCTCGGGGCCGGCGGCGAACACACCCGCGCCCCCTCCGAGTGCGACGAAGAGAATCAGACCGGCCGCGACGGCGAGTGCCGCGAGCACGAGGGTACGTTTCTGGGATCGGCCGGGAGGTTGAGCCACCTCCCGAGCCTAACTCCGCTCCGGCATCCTGCCCTAGGGCGAGGTCTCCGGCGGCACTCGATGCGCCGCCGGAGCAGAGGTTCACGGTGCGCGCACTTCCATCGTGATGGTCTTCGTCGGGCCGAGCTTCAGTTCGACCGTCTGTTCCGTCGGAGCCCGCTCGCGCTCGTCCGGCCCGGTGCCCAGATCCCGCGACGTGATGCGCCACGAGCCGGGTTGGAGGCCCTGGAAGCGCGCTTTCCCGTCGCCACGAGTGATCTCGAACTTCGTGTCGGCATCGCCCTCGCCCTGGAACTCGGCGCGCACTTCACACGGCGTGGCCGGCGATCCGTCCGCACGACGGCACGTGACCTCGAGGCTCGCGCCGAGGCTGACGACGAGGTCGATGCCGGAGCGCGTCGAGTCCACGGGCACGCGCACGACCTCGCTCTGCTTGCGTTGGATTCCCTGGCCCGTCACGACGACCGCCAGGTCCGTCTCGGGCAGAACACCGCGCAATTTGTAGCGACCGTCGGAATCCGTCGTGACTTGACCGCCACCACCGCCTCCGAACGACACGGGACCGTCACCGGCGTCCATCGCGAACACGAACTCGCGCACGGCACCGTCCCCGCCGGACTGCTTCTCGGCACGAATGCGCAGGCCTGCGACGCCTTTCCCCTCTTCGTTCGTGACGCGCCCTTCGAGGATCGACAGCGCGAGGTCGACGTTCTCGCGCGTCTCGCCCGAGCCCACGCGCAGCTCGGCCTCGTGCGCCATCGCGCGGCTCGGATGCGTCACCGAGATCACGTACTCACCGACCGTCACGTTCTCGAGCGCATACTCGCCCGACCCGTCCGTCTCCGCCTTCGCGCCTTCGTCGAAGAACGGCATGTCTTCGCCGTCCTTCGCACGCAGTCGCACTGTCGCTCCCGCGAGAGCGCGTCCGCCTTCCTTGACGCGGCCGACGACGCGCGCGCGTTCGGGTGCTTGGAGAACCACTTCATGCGTTCCGCCTTCGGTGACCGAGACTCCCGTCCAGGGTTCTTCGGGTGTTTCATCGCCGCCGTTCACGGTGCGAGCCATCGCCACGCGCATGCGTCCGCCGCCGCCGCCGAACATGCGCGGGCCGCTCGATCCCTGGAGTCGGAACGAGTGCACGCCGGGCGTCTGCTTCGTGAGCGTCGTGCGCCCTTCGGCATCCGTCGCGAGCGGGCCGTTCGGACCGAAGAACATCGGGGCATCGGCCTCATCGTCGGGCTCCTTGTGTTCGAGCTGTTCGTCGCGCACGGGATTCCCGGCCGCATCGACCACCTTGACCACGATCGTCCCGCCGGCGCTCACGACGACATCACGCTCGACATCGGCACCCGTGGGCAGGTCGATGACCTCCGAGCGATAGTCGGCGAAGTCGCGGTGACGGACCACGACGCGTGCCTTCGATCCCGGGATGCTCGAGACGCGCGCAACGCCGTCTTCTCCCGTGCGGCCTTTGTGCGCGGCACCGCCGCCGAAGTCGAGCGCGTCCTCGTCGTCGCCTCCGCCGGCCCGAATCGAGAATGACCGGCCACCCATCCGGCCGCTGTCCTGCTCCTCCGCCTCGACCGAGACACGCGCGCCGACGACGGGTGCGCCGCTGTCGGCCGCGGTCACGCGCACTTTCACGACCGAGGTCTTCTCGAGCCGCACGACGCCCAGGTCGTTGTCGATGCCCTCGGTGACGCGCACGTCCTTGCGTTCCCAGGGTGCATAGCCCGCGGACTCGACGCGCACGGTGAGTGCATCGTTCGCGCTGCCGCGCCCCATCGGTCCACCGCCGCCGAGACGCAGCCCGCCGTAGCGCACACGGCCGCCGGGAAACTCACGGATCTGGCGGTTCTTGTCGTCGGTCAGCGGCGCGGCCATGCGGGAACCAGCCGACACCGTCATCGTCGTAATCGGCAAGCCGCTCGCGCCGTCGACGACTTGGAACGTCAGCGCCGTCTCGGCGCGATAGGCGATCTCGAGCCCGCGATCGCCGGCCGTCGCATCGACCGTGGCAGAGCGTGTCGGACTGCGCAGCATCCCGCCGAAGCCTTGCGAGGCAAGGCGCGCGGAGACGCGGTACTTCGCGTCCTTCTTGCAACCTTTGAGCACGAACGATCCGTCGGCTGCGATCGGTGCCAAGCGCTGCGCACCGCCCATCGCGGGACCGAAATCGCCGCCGAAATCGCTACCGCGCGGCATGGCGGCGATCCGCAGCTTGCCCGCGTCGCTCGCCGGGACGCCGGACACGAGACCGGCGATCTCGAAGCCTTCCTCGAGCTGGATCTGGATGCCGCGCACAACTTCTCCCGCGCGACTCGTCTCGCCCGATTCGTCCTTGTCCGGCGCGATCTCGGAAGTCACGCGCAAGTTCCACGTGCCGACGGGCAGCGTGTCGACGCGGAAGTTCCCCTGGGCGTCGCTCTTCGCCGCGACCGCTCCTCCGCGTCCCATGAAAAATGCCATCGGGCCCGAAGACGGGCGACGACGGCGCAGCTCGGCCCCGGCTACGGGACGCCCGAGATGATCGACCACTCGTCCCTCGACGACCACCCCGGCTTGCACGACGAGGTCGCCGACATCGGGACGCGTCTCGGAGATCGTGCGCTCGACGTCGAGCGGTGCGAAGCCTCCGGCCCGCACGGCGAGGCGCACCTTGGCGTTGATCTTCGGATCGAGCGCGAAGCGACCGGACGAATCCGTCTTCGTCTCGCTGCGCTGGATCCAGAACGTCTCCGCCGGGTCGAATTCGTCGAGCGCGATCTCGTCCATCCCGCCGCCCGCTGCCGCGTAGACGATCGCGTTCGCGATGGGCTTACCGCCTTCGTCGAGGACGCGACCGCTGACGCGCTGGGCCTTGCCGTCGCCGGTCGGGGATTCGGCGCGGCCTGGTGCCACGCCCTCGGTTCCGGCTTGCGCCGTGCGATCGCGATCGTCCTTCGGCACCGCCGCGAGGTCCTCCAGCGGTGGCCTCTCCGTGGAGCCGGCCACGTCGCGTCGTCCGCCGTCGACGTCGGTCGGCGCGGCGGGATCCGAGTTCGTCCAGAAGAGCAGGCCTCCGATCAGGATGAACGCGATGGCGGCCAGAGCGAGGAGACCGTGGATGGGGCGCATGGGACGAAAACGCGCGGACGCGCGTCGATGGGTGTGGGTCCCGGCCGCGCCTCGCAGGGAGAGGGCGGCGACGCCCGGGGCGCGGGCGTACGGTCGGGACACGCTCGTAGTTTGTGAGGACTCAGCGTCCGAAGGAACCACGAATGTCGCGTCCCTTGCGAGTCCCCCGTCCCGAGGGTCTCATGCAGGTGAGCGCGCTGCCTTCCAGCCGCGACACCATGGAGTACTCGCTGATGATGCCCGCACCGCAGGGTCGCATGCTGTTCCGGTTCCTGGTCCTCCTGCTGCTCGCAGGTCTCGGTTTCGCACAAGCGCCCAAGCCGGGCCGCCAGTACGAGCGCGCGGACCTCGGGTTCCGGATCAAGACCCCCGCGGAGTGGGACCTCATCCCGCCGCAACCGGGTGATCTGCACGTGATCGCCAAGTTCGATCCGCAGAACACGAAGTACGTCCAGACCGGCGGTGGACCCGGTGATCGCGTGTTCCTCTCGTGCTGGCTGCTCCAGTTCGACCGGCGCAAGAAGGAGGGCGCGGAGAAGCCCAAGTTCCAGCGCAAACCGCTGAAGGACGTCGCGGAATGGGTCGCCAAGGGGGGCGACGTCGAGGACGGCAGCGCCCACAAGCCGACCGTCGTCAAGAAAGAGTTCAAGATCGCCAGCAAGGTCACGGCGCTCGAGTACCAGTTCTGCACGCCCGGCGAGGAGAAGAGTTCCAAGGCGGTCTACGCGGTGCAGTACAGCCTCGAGCCCGACCTCGACGTCGCGATCGTCTTCACGGGTCCCGGCGCGAAGGCCAAGTGGTCCAAGTACGAGGCCGCGTTCGAGCAGATGGCACGCTCGTTTTCGCGCATCGAACTGGCTGAGGCTGTCGTCGCCCTGGGCGCCGACGCGCCCGTGCGCGATCGCGAGCGTCAGAAGGTCCAGCAGAAGCTCGATGCCTTGGGCGGCGATTGGAAACTGCACGAGACGCCCAACTACTTCGTCGTGACGCCGCACACGGACCGCGCATTCATCGCGGAGTTGTGCGACCGACTCGAGGCGATTCGCAAGGTCTACGAAGTCGACTATCCGTACGAGAAAGCGAAAGAGCTGCGCGCCGCGGGTGAAGCGGCGCAGACGGGCCTCACGGACAAGGAGAAGAAGGAGAAGGAGCTCGAGAAGAAGGCCGCGGCCGAACTGTTCGGCGGCGCGGATCCGCGCGAGCTGTCACGCTGCTCGGTCGTGCGCATCTTCACGGATCACGGGCAGTACATGAGCTACGGCGCACCGGGTGGATCCGCTGGATATTGGAGCGCGACGGATCGCGAACTCGTGCTCTACGACGACCAGGCCGGCGGCGGACGGAAGGACACGTGGATCGTTCTGAACCACGAAGCGTTCCACCAGTACATCTTCTACCTGTACGGGAACATCAGTCCGCACAGCTGGTACAACGAAGGGACCGGCGACTTCTACAGCGGACTCGAATACAAGAACAAGCAGTTCACGCTGAAGATCAATCAGTGGCGGGTCGGCACGATCAAGGAAGCCGTTCAGCAGGACGAACACGTGCCCCTGAAGGACTTCGTCGTGATGACGCAGGGCGAGTACTACGGCACGAACAAGTTCAACGCCGACGCGGGTCAGAACTACGCCCAAGGCTGGTCGTTCATCTACTTCCTGCGTACCGGCAAGAAGAACTTCGCGAAGAACTGGAACCCGGCCTGGGAGCAGATCCTGCCCACGTATTTCCGCGTGTTGGCGACGTCGAGCGACCTCGACCAAGCCGTTCACGAAGCCTTCCAGGGCATCGACTTCGACGAGTTGCAGAAGGCCTGGGAAGCCTCGACTTGACTCACGCGGCGCGTGCGCGAACGAATCCGCGCATTCGCTCGCGCTCGGTCCGGCCCATTTTCGCGGATCCCGGCCTGCGGATTCGCGCACGAGCCGTGCGCTGGACTCTCGCGCTCGTCGCGAGCCTCGCCCCCAGCGCGTCGGCCGATCGCGTCCTCACGAGCGACGGTCGGATCCTCACGCCGAAAAAGGCGCGCGTCGAAGCTCAGGGCTATCGCCTCGAGTTCGAGCACGGGACGATCGTGCTCACCGACAAGTCGCTCGTCGCATCGGCCGAGATCGAAGGCGACATGTCGGACTACGTCCCGGCGAACGAGGACGAAAAGGCGAAGCTCGCACAGGGCTACGTGAAGTACCGCGGGCGCTGGATGTCGCGGCCGGGATACCAGGAAGATCTACGCAGCAGGCGGAGGAGAGCCGCAAGCGCACCGAAGAACTCGCCGCGCATTCCGATTGGTCGAATGCTTGGGAAGTCGAGACCGCCCACTTCCGTGTCCGCTCCAACACGAGCGCCGAGATCCTGGCGTACTACGCCGAGCTCATGGAGGCGTTCTACGCCTTGATGGACGACAAGATCGGCATCGATCCCTCGCCCACGCTCAAGCGCTTCAAGATGGAGGTCAACGTCTACAAGAGCCACGAGGAGTTCCAAGCGCTGGCGAAACCGGGCAGCGCATCGGTCCTCGGGTTCTTCTCCCCCATGGAGAAGTCGTTGAACTTCTTCCACGACTACGCCGAACCTTCGCGCTCGGAATGGGTCGCGCTGCACGAGTGCACGCACCTCCTGACGTTCCTCATCGATCCGCAGTACTTGCCGCAGATCTGGCTCAACGAAGCCGTTGCGAACTACTTCGGATCCTCGAAGGTGTTCCGCGACAAGAAAGGCCGGCTGCGGATCGAACCGGGCGAGATCCAGATGGACCGCACGTTGACGGTTCAGCAAGCGTTGCGCAGCGAGGGTACAGCGACGGGTGAGAAGGCGCGGCCGAAGAACGCGCCCGCCGCATCCTCCGCGCGGCCGTTCACGAAGCTCGAGGACCTGTTCCTGCTGACGCGCGATCAGTTCGACGGCTTCCAGTACGCGCACGCTTGGTCGTTCGTCTACTTCCTTCAGAATGGGTTGAGCGGCAAACACAAGAAGCCCTTCGACAAGTTCTTCAAGGGGCTCTACACGCTCGAGACCGGCATCCCCTACACCATCGAGAACGTCGGCAATGCCGTCCCCGAGATGGGTGGAGTCGGCAAGCTCGTGGCGCCCGTCGACATCCGCGCGTACCTGCTCAAGAAGCTCAAGGTGTCCGACGTCCCCGCGCTCGAACGCGAGTGGCGCGAGTTCGTCGAATCGATCCCCATCGAGGGCGCGCAGGCGCGGCTCAAGCGTGGCCTGCTCGCCGTGCGTCAACTGCGCTACGAGGAAGCGCTGCCGGATCTCGACGCAGCGATCGAGGCCGGGACGACCGATCCGCGCGCTTGGGCCGCGCGCGCGCGGGCGCATGCCGTGACCGATGCCTTGGAGAAAGCCCTGGCCGACTATCGCACGGCGATCCAGAAAGACCCGCTCGCGGCCGCCTTCCGCTACGAATTCTCGCGCGTTCTGGTCGGCATCTCGCCAGCACCCAAGGCGGCTCCCACGGGCGCCAGCGGTGCGTCGGGAGATGGGGACGAGAGTTCGAGCGCACCGAAGTTCGCGAATGTGGAGGCGCGGGCCGAGGCCGGGCTTGCATCCGAGCTCGCTCCCCTGAACGATCGCTTCCGCGCTTGGTTCGAGCGCTTCGAATGAACGCACACCGACGATCGATTCAGGCCTTCTGCGCCCTCCTATTCGCGGGCTTCGTGACGAGCTGCGCCGGGATGCGCACGCTCTCCGACCCGACCCTTCTGGTCGAGACGAACGGCGGTCGCGAACTGGGCGTCGCCACGGACTACGGAGTCGTGTTCCTCGGGCGCACGGCGCGTTCCGGTCCGGTGCGCATCACGGCCTGGTACGGCGACGGTCCGAGCCTCGAGAAAGCCGTCATCGAGCCCGTCGGTCCGGAGCTCTGCACGGCCGACACACTGATCCGCTTGCCCGATGTGGTGATGGACTTTCGCGATCCGCGTGCAGGCGAGACGCTTCAGGTCTACGGCCGTGATGCGGCGGGTCCGTGGTCGGCGACGGTGACCGTCGCGGAGGATCCGCGGGTACTCGGGCTCGTGACCACGATTCCGGATCGGTTGCGCAACGCTCCCGATCAAATTGGCGCGGGCGTCTACGCGATCCCCGCGGGCGCTGATGTGCGGACGAAGAAGCTCGTGGGACTCGTCGCCGGCACGATTCGCCTGCGCACGACCGCGGGCGACCGCGAGTACTTGGCCGTCGTCGGCCCACAAGAGCTCTGGCGCATCGTCACAGCACGACACGACGCAGGCGCGCGCCGTCCGTGGGTCTACCGCGACGACATTCTCTGAGCGACTACTTGCGAGAGTCCTCTCGCAGCGCGCAGATCGCTCAGGGTTCTCGGCATCAACCCGCTCTTCTAGTGTCCCGTCCGCGAAGTTCGTGTGTGAATTCGAGCCACCTGGATCTCCCTGGCGGCGTTGCCGCTCCTCCGAGCATCCAC
>JAYTBY010000564.1:0-16279 GCA_043736755.1 Planctomycetota bacterium
TCGGATCCGCGCTCGGTCTCGATCCTCGTGTCCGCGAGCGAGTCTCGGGACCGCGACGGGAACGGGTCGATCGATCCACCTGTCGTGCTCAAGCCAACCGGGAGTCTCATAGGGACATTGCACGCACCGTCGGCCGAGGTCGCCATCCCGCACACGTTCCCAGTGTTCGGTGCCGTGTCGGCCAAGCGCCTCACCGTGATGACCGGCGCGCAGGTGCACTTCGACGAATCGCTTCTCGAAGCGGGGCAGAGCGACGACGGGTTGCCGAAACTGATCGGCTGGCGGCTCGTGGAGCTCCCGAACGTGCCCATGGTCAAGCTGCGCTATGACGCGCTCCGCGCCTTGGCCGCGGACGGGGTGACACCGGTCAAGAGCTCAGTCGCTCACTTCGACATCGGGGCCATCGACGACGAAGACGGCGACTTCAAGGCCGACAACTGAGATCATGTCGTCCGTGATCCGCACGAACGCGGTCGCCGCGACGTTCCTCGCCGCGCTCCTCCCCGGGGGAATCTGCCGCGCGTCCACGATCGTTTCGGATTCGAAGTCCGCGACGACCGCGTTCGCGGAGGTGATCCGCCTCCGAAGCGAGGGGGAGTCCGTGGGATCCGCGATCGACGTGCTCGCCCAGTATCCGCGGCCAGTGCTGCGCGAGATTCTCGAGCGCGCCGCCGCGTCCGAGGCCCGGGCGGACGCGGCCGGAGGGGCACTCGCCGTTCTCGAGCGCCTGGGGGGCGCCGCCGACGTGGAGCTCGGCGTCGCGTTCTGCCTTCCAGGGCTCGAAGGCGAGTTCGAGCGAGCGCTGGCTTCGATCGCAAAGCGTGACGTTCGAACACTCGCCCAGTTGGAGCGGCTGACTCCCGGTGCGAGAACCGAACTGCGCGTAGCCTTCGTGCGAGCCGTCGATTCGTTGGCCACGACCGATGCCGCGGGGTGGCTCGCGCGCTGCGCCGAACGCGCGCGCGACGTCCGTCCCGAGGCGATCGCGCGGCTTGGTCGGATCGCGGAGCTGCTGCCCAATCGCCTCTCGGAGGAATCGATTGGCGTCGTACGCGATGTCCTAGCCGGTGTGGGTTCTGAGTCCCTGCGCGAAGCGGTGGTCGCAGCGGGTCGGATGGAGGATGGGGACTCGATTCCGCACCTGCTCGCGCTCCTGGCGGAGGCCGATCCCGGCCTGCGCGCGGACGCGGCCTGGGCCCTCCAGCGCATCACCGGACTCAAACTGCGCGAACGTCGTGAGCGCTGGGAAGACTGGTACGGGACCGAGCTCGCCTGGTGGCGCGACCGATCGGATCAGACATTTGCGGATCTCCAAGCTCCGGATGCGGCGGCCCGGACGCGGGCGCTCATGGACATCTCGGGCCACAGAGCGTCGCGTGATCGCCTCGCCTCGCGCGTGATCCCGTTGCTGGATCACGCCGAGCCCGCGACGGCGAAGTTGGCTGCGTGGACGCTCCGAGTCTTGAGAGCGAAGTGCGCCGTCGGTCCGTTGATCCGCGCGCTCGACCACACGGAGCCGGGAGTGAGGATCGAAGCCTGGCGCGCGCTACGCGGTATCACCCGGAAGGATCTTCCCGAGGACGCGGCCCTCTGGCGCATTGCCTGCCCCGCCTGAACGAAGGCTCAAGCGTCGCCCGATCTGCTGTCGATTCCTTCCGTCTCGCTCACTGGGCCCTCCCCGGCCCTCAGCGCGAGAATCCCCATGCCGAAGAACGAACAGCGCCGCGACCGGCTTGTCCGGCCGCGCCTGCAACTGCGCCTCATCCTGGCGTTCCTCGGCGTCGCTACGACGGCGTTGCTCTTGCAGTTCGCGTTGTTCGCGAGCGTCATCTCGACTGCGGCGAGCGAGTTGCCGACAGACGGGCAGATCCTGCTGGAGAGCACCACCGGGCTCTCGATCACGATCTTCATCGTCTCGTTCTGTGTCCTGCTGCCGCTGTGTTTCTTCGTCGGCGTGCTCGTGACGTTTCGCGTGGCCGGCCCGCTGTACCGATTCGAGAAGTACTTGGAATCCGTCGCGAACGGCGGAGACCCCGGTGTCTGCCGCATTCGCAAGGGCGACGACCTCCAAGAGTTCTGCGTCCTCCTGAACGCCGCGATGAATCGCATGCGCCGCCGAGAAGTGCTGCGCGATCCGCGCGATGCATCACGACCCCTGGATGAGGCCGCGTAGCACGCGGAGCCGGAAGTCGTGTCCTTACGCGCCAAGATCCTGCTGATCCTCGCTTCGATCTTCGTCTTCTACGCAGCGATCGATCACCTCGTTCAGCGCACGCTAGTCTTCGACAGCTTCATCGAGCTCGAGGAGGCCGCGGCGCGCGCAGATGCGGCGCGCGCCGTCCATGCGATCGAAGGCGAAATCGGTCATCTCGTGCGCAATGCCGCCGCGACGGCGTCGTCCGAGGAGACGTACCGCTTCGCAGCCGAGGGCGACGAGCGGAACCTGGAGGACAGCATCCTGCCGCGGGCGTTCCGTGGCGACGACTTGAGCCTGCTCTACGTGTGCGATGCGCGCGGACGCGTCGTGTGGGGGCGCGCGCTGGACTTGCGCACTCCCGAGCGCCGCGAAGTGAGCCTGCGCGACTTCCCAGCGCTTCAACTCGCGCCCACGCATGCACTGATGCCGTCTCCCATCCACGAGCGGGCCTCCGGAATCTTCATGACGGAGATCGGGCCGATGCTCGTCGCCTCCGAGCCGATCACCGGCGCGAGAGCCGGTGCCACGTCGCGCGGAACGCTGATCCTCGGAAAACCGTTGGATGACGTGCTCGTCGAGCGACTGTCCAAACAGAGCGGCGTGCCGCTGCAGGTCTGGCCGATCGAGGCCAGCGGATTGCCGGAGGAGATCGCCGCCGTCCGCGACGAGGTCGCCTCGTCGCTGGAGCCGCTCGTGCGCGCTCTCGACGACGAGCGTCTCGCCGCGTACGCGAGCATCCTCGATGTCCGCGGCTTTCCGGTGCTCCTGGCACGAGCCGAGACGACGCGTGAGATCACCCAGACCGGTGGGCGCTCCGTCCGCTACGCGTTGACGTCGACGATCGCCGCCGGTGTGCTTCTCCTGCTCGTGCTCGTGAACTTGTTGCAGCGCGCGGTGCTGACGCCGATCGCCGCCTTGACCGAGCACGCAACGGCGATCGGCCGCAGCGAAGACTTCACGCGCCGCATCGGTTCCGATCGCAAGGACGAGATCGGCATCCTCTCGCGCGAGTTCGACGGACTCATCGGGCGCGTCGAGCAATCGCGCGCCGACCTGGTGAAGGCCGCGCGTGCAGCCGGCATGTCCGAGATCGCCACGGGCGTCCTGCACAACGTCGGAAACGTGCTGAACAGCGTGAACGTCAGTGCGAACCTGGTGGCCGAGCGCGTGCGCGGATCGGCGACGAACGACCTCTCGAAGGTGGTCAAGGTGCTCGAGCCGCACGCGGACGACCTGCCCGAGTTCCTGGCGCACGATCCGAAGGGCCGCGCGTTGTTGCCGCTTCTGCGTTCGATCGCGACCGAGCTCGAGGCCGAACGCGGACGAGTGCAGAGTGAGGTCAAGTCGATGTGCGCGGGCATCGAGCACGTGAAGGAGCTCGTGCAAGCGCAACAGGGCTACGCCGGCCGCTCGGGCGTCACCGAGGTCGTGTCGATCGCGGACCAGTTCGACGCAGCGATCGATTTCACCGGTCGAGCGCTCCAAGGCCGCACCGCGATCGAGGTCGTGCGCGAATACGACCCGCTGCCTTCGTGCCGTATCGACCGTCATCGGCTGATGGAGATCCTCGTGAACTTGATCCAGAACGCGCGCCAGGCGACGCAAGAAGCGGGCGTATCACCGCGGCTCACGTTGCGAATCCGCGATCTCGGAGAAGGGCTCGTGCGCCTCGAAGTCGAGGACAATGGCGTCGGCATCCCGCCCGAGAACGTCGCGCGCGTCTTCACGCACGGCTTCACGACGAAGAAGACGGGACACGGTTTCGGCCTGCACTCCTCGGCCAACGCGGCGCGCGAGATGGGCGGAAACCTGACTGCAACCAGCGCAGGAACAGGGCGTGGCGCGACCTTCGCTCTGGATCTGGCCATCGAATTGCCGGCGACGGCGGGAGTCTCGGCATGAGCGGCGAAGTGAACCGACGGATTCTCGTGATCGACGACAACGCTTCGATCCACGAGGACTTCAAGAAGATCCTCGGCGACCCGTCCGCGTCAGAGACGGATCTCGCCGACGCGCGCTCAGCGTTCTTCGGCGGGGACAAGGACCCCGTGCCCGATGTCACGTACGAGCTCGACTCGGCCTACCAGGGCGAGGAAGGCCTGGCCAAGGTCGTCGCGTCGCTCGCGTGCGCGCGACCCTACGCCATGGCGTTCGTCGACGTGCGCATGCCGCCTGGTTGGGACGGCATCGAGACGCTCGCGCGCATTTTCGAGGCCGATCCGCGCATTCAAGCCGTCATCTGCACGGCCTACGCCGATCACTCCTGGGACGAGATCCTGGCGCGGCTCGGCCGCTCGGACCGCTTGCTCATCCTGAAAAAGCCGTTCGACAACGTCGAGGTCCAACAGTGCGCCAGCGCGCTGACGGAAAAGTGGAACACAGAGGCTCGCGAGCGGATGCGCATCGAAGAAGCTCGCTCGGCCGAACGTGAGGCGCGCTCGTACGCCTCGTCGCTCGCGGCGACGAATCGCGCGCTCGAGGCTGCCCGCGCCATCGCTGTCGCCGCGGCACAAGCGAAGTCCGAGTTCCTCACGAACATGAGCCACGAGATTCGCACGCCGATGATCGCGATCCTCGGCGCAGCGGAGCTCTTGCGCGACGGCGCCTTGGCCGACGTGGATCGCCTGCAGCAACTCGAGGCGATCCGTGGGGAGGGCCAGAACTTGCTCTCCATGTTGGGCGACATCCTCGACCTGTCCTCGATCGAGTCCGGTCGTCTTCTCGTCGCGAAAGGCGAATGCTCTCCGCGCTCGATCCTGGACGACGTGCTCGCCTCGCACTCGGTGGCCGCCACTGCCAAGGGCCTACTACTCTCCATTCACTGCGGCGAGTCGGTGCCGGGCACGTTGCGCACCGATCCCGTGCGTCTCCGCCAAATTCTCGGGCACCTCGTCGGCAACGCGATCAAGTTCACCGAGTCCGGGACCGTCAACATCGCGTGCGACTTGGAGAGCGCGATCGGCGGAGCTGACCGCTTGCAGATCGTCGTCGCCGACTCAGGGGTCGGAATCACGACCGAGCAACGGAGCATGCTCTTCGAGGCCTTCTCGCAAGGCGACGGTTCGCTCACGCGACGCCATGGAGGCGCGGGCCTCGGCCTCGCGCTCTCGCGGCGCCTGTCGCATGTCCTCGGCGGCGATCTCGACGTCGAGAGCGTCCCGGGGTCGGGCAGCACCTTCACGTTGAGCCTGCCCTGTCCGACCGAGGCGTCCAAGACGGTCGCCGAGCTCGGGCGCTCCGAGACGCCCGAAACCCTCAGCGGTCATATCCTCCTCGTCGAGGACGTGATCGCCACGCAGCGCCTCTACGCGCTCTACCTCCAACGCGCCGGCGCGACGGTCGACGTCGCTTCGAACGGCGCGATCGGCGTCGAAAAGGCACTCGCGTCCCGCACATCGGGCCGGGGCTACGACGTGATCCTGATGGACATGCAGATGCCTGTCCTCGACGGCTACAGCGCCACGCGGAAGCTCCGTGGCGAAGGCTGGACCGGCCCGATCGTCGCGGTGACGGCGCATGCCCTGGCCGCCGACCGCGATCGCTGCATCGAAGCCGGTTGCGACGATTACCTGGCCAAGCCGGTCGAGCGCGAGCGGCTCGTCCAGAGCTGCCGCGAGTGGATCGGGCGCAGTGTGCCGCCGGCACTGCCCCACCCGAGCCCGACGCGCGAGCTCGCTCCCGGGCCCTCGACCAGCGAGTGAGCTTCGAAGGGGCTCGACTTCGCCCCTTGTGATCGGTGCCTCGGGTCCGGAGAATCCCGCACTCTCCCTCCCCGCACCAGGACCGCCCGAATCGAGCCCTCCCCATGCCTGCATTGAGCGTCTTCGGTGCCCAGTGGGGCGACGAAGGGAAGGGCAAACTGATCGACCTCCTCGCCCGCGAGGCCGACGTCGTCGTGCGCTACCAAGGCGGCCCGAACGCCGGTCACACGGTCGTCGTCGGGGCGGAGAAGTACGTCCTCCACCTCATCCCGTCCGGGATCCTGAATCCCGCCACGGTGAACCTGATCGGCAACGGCGTCTCCGTCGATCCGATCAAGCTGCTCGAGGAAGTGGACGGCTTGCGCGCGCGCGGCGTGAAGGTCGACGGCACGAACCTGCGGCTTTCGGCGCTGGCGCACGTCATCTTCGAGCACCACCGCGTGATCGACGGCTTGGCCGAGCGTTGGCGCGGTGAAGGTCGCATCGGAACGACCGGTCGCGGCATCGGGCCGTGCTATGCCGACAAGGCCGCGCGCGTCGGGTTGCGCGTCTGCGACTTGCTCGAACCGGATCTGTGCCGGGCACGCCTGCGCGTCGTCCTGGCCGAGAAAAACGCCCTGATCGAGCGCGTTCACGGCGAAAAAGGGCTCGAACTCGACGCACAGATCGACCGCTACGTCGCGATCGGCGAGCGACTGCGCCCGTTCGTCGCCGACGCCGGCGCCGAGGTGCGCGCGGCCCATCGCGCGAAGAAGCACATCCTGTTCGAGGGCGCGCAGGGCGCGATGCTCGACATCGACGCGGGCACCTATCCGTTCGTCACGTCCTCGAACACGGGCGCGAACGGGATCGCCGCGGGTGCGTGTTTTCCGCCGCGCTGGCTCGACCGCGTGGTCGGTATCGCGAAGGCCTACACGACGCGCGTCGGTGAGGGTCCTTTCCCGACGGAGCTCGACGACGCGGTCGGCGCGAAGATCCGCCAGCAAGGCAACGAGTACGGCTCGACGACGGGGCGCCCGCGACGCTGCGGTTGGTTCGACGCGGTCGCGGTGCGCTACGCGCTCGACCTCTCGGGCGCGGACGGTTGGATCGTCACGAACCTCGACGTTCTCTCCGGTTTCCAAGAGATCCATGTCGCGACGCGCTACGCGATTGACGGACGCGAGACGCGCGATTGGCCGGCGCACTTGCCCTCGATCGACGTCGCGAAGCCGGTGTACTCGAAGCACGCCGGTTGGAGCGAAGACCTGACGCGCGCTCGTGTCTACGCCGACCTTCCGTCCGCCGCGCGCGGGTACGTCGAGTTCCTCGAGCGCGAAGTCGGCGCGCCGGTGCTCATGATCTCGGTCGGACCGGAACGCGAACAAGTGATCCAGCGCGGTACCATTCGGCCCGCATGACGACTTGCGTCAGCCTGATCCGCGTGTCCCCATGAGCCAGAAGCCGCCCGCTCGACCCGATCTCGGCGGCCCGTTCCCGGCCCACATCGCGATCATCATGGACGGCAACGGGCGCTGGGCCGAACGCCAAGGCCTGCGGCGCATCTTCGGACACAAGGAAGGCATCCATTCCGTCCGTGAAATCACGACGGAAGCTGCGCGGATGGGCGTCGAGAGTTTGACGCTCTACGCGTTCAGCCACGAGAACTGGAAGCGACCGGCGCCAGAGATCCGCTACCTGATGTCGCTCTTGCGGCGCTTCCTCGTCGACGAGCTCCCGACGTTGATGGAGAACGGCGTGCGCTTGCGCGCGATCGGACGTCTCGACGATTTGCCGTCCGGAGCGTTGCGCGAACTGCGTCGCACGGAAGCCGCGACGGCCTCGAACGACGGGATGCTGCTGCGCCTCGCGCTGTCCTACGGAGGTCGGACGGAGATCGCCGATGCCGTGCGTCGCATCGCACTCGACGTGAAGGCCGGCGCGCTCGACGCAGCACGGATCGACGAGGAAACGATGCGCGCTTATCTCTACGACCCCGAGACGCCGGATCCGGATCTGCTCGTGCGCACGGCGGGGGAGATGCGCGTCTCGAACTTCCTCCTGTGGCAGATCAGCTACAGCGAGCTCTTCGTCTCGAGCGTGTGTTGGCCCGAGTTCCGCCGCGCGGAACTGCTCGAGGCGATGCGCGCCTACGCCGGCCGCAAACGCAAGTTCGGCGGGCTCGTCGCGGATCAAGCACCGGATTCGGCCGGTCCGCTCGCCGCCGCGCGACGCCACACGACCGGCTCGGGCTGATCGCGTTGTCGAAGGCCAAAAAGATCCTGCGCCGCACGCTTTCGGGCGGAACTCTGCTGGCGGTCGTCGCCGGTCTCGTGTGGTGGAACGCGAGCGACGGATCGGGACGTCCGGTCTTCTGGGTCACGAGCGCCGTCCTCGTCGCCGCCGTCGTCGAGATCGCGGCGATGGGCAGCCTCGCGCTGATCGCGATTCGACCGCCGCTGCTCTTGGGCGCGATCGCGGTGATCCTCTTCGCGAACTCAGGCCTCGAGAGCGCGGCGCTCGGCGCCGCCTATGCGGACTTCCCCGCGGCGGCGGGAGCAACGGCGCGGCCGGGCTACCTCGTCGAGGGCGCGTTCGCAGTGCTCGCGGCCGTCGCGGTGCACGGGCTGACGCGCACCTTCGCCCGTTTCCTCCCGAGCGCCTCCGCGGGACGCGCGATCGCGATGCTCGCCGTCGCCGCAGTCCTCGTGTGGTCGCTCTCCGACATCGCTGCGTCGCGCGCGAACCTCGGAACGGCGTTCATCGTCCTGGCCGGC
The DNA here is from genome assembly GCA_043736755.1 of Planctomycetota bacterium. Taxonomy (GTDB): domain Bacteria; phylum Planctomycetota; class UBA1135; order UBA1135; genus JAEUHZ01. Next base: position 8,655 of record JAYTBY010000564.1, read on the forward strand.
TTGGCGGTCCTCGGCGCGCCGCTCGCGCTGCGCGAACCTGGTGGCGGGAAACGCCTGCTGATCGTGGCCGGCCTCGCGGCGTGGCTGCTCCCGCCGCTCCCCGCGCTGTGGGGGATCTGGCACACACTCGGGACCGGCGGTCTGGTGGCGCTGCTCGCGCTCTCCAAGGTGGGCGACACGGCCGGCTACTACGTCGGCGGCGCCATCGGGAAAACGCACCCTTTCCCGAGGATTTCGCCCGGCAAGACGACGGCCGGCTGTGTCGCGTCCTTCGTCGCGGCGACGGCGCTCGGCGGAGTCCTCGCCGCGACGGGCGTGCTGCCGGAGGGACGCTTCGGGATCGTGGGCGGTTGCATCGCTGGCGCGCTCGTCAACGTCGCGGCGCAATCCGGCGACCTGCTCGAGAGCTGGGTGAAGCGCCGCGCCGGGGTGAAGGACTCGTCGACGTGGTTCGGGCCGTCGGGCGGCCTCCTGGACCAGTTGGATAGTCTGTTGATATCGATCCCGATGGCCCTTGCGACTTGGCCCTGGCTGTTCCGGGCTTGACGCGCGCTCGAATCGCGCGACGGGGATCGCGGCGGACGACGTCGCGACGCACGGCAAGAATCGCGGGAATTCTTGAACCCCGCAACGGTTCGCGTCGCCAATACAATCAGATTCCGACCTCAAGGCCCTCCGAGTACGACTCCATGCGCCCCCTCCTCGTCCTCGCCCTGTGCGCGACCACCGTCTCCGCGTCCGCGCAGGGTTTCGACTCCTGCTCGAACCCGATGCCGATTGCTGGCCCCGGTACCTACGCGTTCGACAACTCGGCGGCCGCCAACGCGCTGAACACGCCGATGTGCACGACCGCGGTCAAGGACGTCTGGTTCCAGTGGACGGTCCAGATGGAGGGCGTCTACAGCATCTCGACGTGCGGCGGGACGACCCTCGACACCGTGATCGCCATCAATCACCCCACGGACGTCTGCGGCAACGCGGGCTTCGGCTGCAACGACGACGCCTGCGCGTCCACACAGAGTCTCGTGTCGTTCCACGCCAACGCGGGCACGATCTACCGGATCCAGATCGCGACGCGAACCGGGCCGGGAGGCAGTGGAACCTTCACGCTGGCGGCAGGGGCGCCGTGCGCGACGAGCACCGGCCCCGACCTCATCGTCGGCGCGATCCAGGGCACGCAGAATTACACCGCGGCCAACGGGCTGGATGCGTTCAACGTGGGCGGGATCGTGTGCAACACCGGCGACGGGCTGGCTTGGTTCCATCCCCAGGACGGCCTCCATCCGGTCGTCGCGAATCACCTGTACCGCTACCGCGTCGACTCCGGCGCCGGCCGCTTCGAACAGATCGGGATCAGTTGGCTCTACCACTTCTGGGGCGCGGAGGACGAGACCTACTGCTGCTCACCGTGCGCGGAAGGCGGCCTCTGGTCCGTCGGCAGCGGATGCTCGGCCGCCTACACCACCACGGCCTCCGGTGGTGACCCGGGATACCTCACCCGCCGGTACGACATCGACGCCTGGGGCGGAAGCTATCCGTTCCCGCAGCCGACATCGGGCGGGGGAGCCACGGGTCGGCGGCTCGAGTACCTCGTCTCGGACGTCGTTCCGGCCGCGGGCACGCGCTTCTTCGTGGAGACCCAGTACCTCCATCCGCAGGAAGTCGTCGCCAGCAACCGCGACGACAACGCCGGCTACCGCGAGGTGAATTCGAACGGTACCGGGCTCACCATCCCGCTCGTCGGCGGGACGCAGCGCTCGCCCGCGATCGAGGCTTGGGCGAGCTGCGAAACAGGCGTCGCGATCGTCGAAGCGCGCGTGCCGGGCGAAGGCCTGTTCCACGTCGCGTTCAAGTCGACCGCACTCGGCGGCGGCCAGTGGCACTACGAGTACGCGGTCCACAACCTGAACAGTCACCGTTCGGCCGGCTCGTTCTCGATCCCGGTCGGCACGGCGAACGTCACAAACGTCGGCTTCCACGACGTCCAGTACAGGAACGGCGACGGCGAGAACGGCGTCGACCAATCCGACCTGGACTGGGCCGTGACGAACGTCGGCGGCGTCTTGACCTGGTCGACGGAGACGCAGGCCGCGAATTCGAACGCGAACGCGCTTCGCTGGGGGACGACCTACAACTTCCGGTTCGAAGCCGACGTCGCGCCGCTCGCCGCCGCGGCGAACATCGGATTGTGGCGTGCCGGCGCTCCCGGTTCGATCGTCGCCGTCGTTCAGGCGCCGGGCTCGAGCAACGCGTCCGCCTACTGCTTCGGAGACGGGACCGGTACCGCGTGTCCGTGCGCGAACGCCGGCGCATCGGGCAACGGTTGCGCGAGCTCCGTGAACGCCCTCGGCGCGAACCTCGCGGTGAGCGGCGTCGCGAGCGTCGCGGTCGATTCGCTCGCGCTCACAGGTACCGGCATGCCCGACAGCTCAGCCCTGTACTTCCAGGGCACGACGCAGACGGGCGGCGGGTCCGGAACGGTCTTCGGCGACGGCCTGCGCTGCGCGGGCGGCGCCACGGTCCGCCTCGCTACGAAGACGAACGCCGCCGGGACGAGCACCTACCCGGTCGCTGGAAACGTCCTGATCTCGGTCCGCGGCGGGGTCGCGGCGGGCGACGTGCGCACGTACCAGTGCTGGTACCGGAACGCGGCGGCGTTCTGCTCCCCGAGCACGTTCAACCTGACGAACGGCCTCCAGGTGACGTGGGGCGCGTGACCTTTTCCGCTCCGTCCGCGGACGATTCCCCGCCTCGCGCGTTGACAGCCCTGCGAAAATGGGGGCATCCTTCACCAGCGCGATTCGCGCACGGAGACCTCCGCTGAGTTCGACCGAGATCACGATCCCTCTGCGCTCGCATGACGAGGCCATCCTCGTCCTCGGTCCGTACGACCGATACGCGAAGATCCTGCGGCAAGACCTCGACATCGAGGTGTTCACGCGCCGTGGCAACTTGCGGTTGCGCGGCACCGAGGAGGGCGTGGCCGAAGCGCGTCGCCGCATCGAGCACCTCCTGGGCAAGTCGCGCAAGGGTCGCGAGCTCACGTTGGCCGAGATCGAGTCGATCCTGCTCGGCTCGGACACGGCGGCTTCCGCTGAAAAAGTGGAGCGTCCGGCGTCGCCGCGTGCGGCACCAGGTCGGCCCGTCCCGTCGTACCGCGTCTTGCGCGCGTCGCCGGCCGCCGAACGCGCGGCGCATTCCGACTCGCATCACGAGACCTCGACGCCGCCGCGCCCGCACCTCGTTTCGAGCACGGCCCTGGCCGCGTTGCGCGTGAATCCGGTCGCGGCACGGACGGAGAATCAGCGCCGCTACCTCGAGTTGATCGAGAAGCACGCGCTCGTGTTCGGCGTCGGACCTGCGGGAACCGGCAAGACGTTCCTCGCCGTCGCGGCGGCCTTGCGCGCGCTGCGCGCGGGACTGGTCAAGCGGATCATCATCACGCGGCCCGTCGTCGAGGCCGGCGAGCACTTGGGCTTCCTGCCCGGCGACCTGCAAGCGAAGCTGAATCCGTACACGCGGCCGATCTACGACGCGTTCTACGACCTGCTCGATTTCGACGACGTCGTTCGCTTCGAGGAACAGGGCATCGTCGAGGTCGCGCCGCTCGCGTACATGCGCGGTCGCACGCTGAGCCACGCGTTCGCGATCCTCGACGAGGGTCAGAACACCACGATTCCGCAGATGAAGATGTTCCTGACGCGGCTCGGTGAAGGCTCGCGCATGATCGTCACCGGCGATCCGTCGCAGACGGACCTCGAACCGCACCAAAAGAGCGGTTTCGTCGACGCTTACAACCGTTTGCGCGGGTTCCAGGACGTGGGCGTCCTGGAGTTCGCGCGGCAAGACATCGTGCGTCACCCGTTGGTCGAGCAGATCGTGCGCGCCTACGAAGGGCCGCCGCGCGAACCTCCGCGCGATCCGCAGCGTCCGTGAGCCGCGTCCGGCGCACGCACACGCGCCGAGGCCGACGCGGCCGGGAGCCAGAGATCCCCTTGACCAAGCGTCGAACTCGACCGACGACCGTCGACGTCACCTGGGTTGGCGGCGAGCCGTTCCTCGGTCCCGTGGCGATTCGCAAGGCGGCGCGCGCGGCGCTCGCCGAAGGCAAACGGCCGACCTTGCGACTGTCGATCGCCTGCTTGACGGACCGACGGCTCGCGCGACTCCACGACGAGTGGTTGGGGGACCCCTCGCCCACCGACGTCCTGTCCTTCGACCTGTCGGATGGGACGTCCGAAGTGGGCGAGATCCTCGTGAGTCACGAGTGCGCCCGACGGACGGCGCGATCACGCGCTGTCGATGCGCGGCGCGAGCTCTTGTTGTACGTGGTGCACGGTGTCCTGCACCTGTGCGGTCACGACGATCACGCGCCGCGGGATCGAGCGCGGATGCGCGCGGCCGAAGCGCGCGTCCTCGCGTCGCTCGGATGGGCGCCCGACTCGCATCCGCACGACGAGACCGATCGTCTGGCGCGACGAGGGACTTGATCGAGCCGCTGGAACCTGTATCAGGGACCTAGACGCGCGCGACGATGCGCGTCAAACCCGTTCCCAGCGACTCGTCGTGACGCCCCCCCGGCTCGGATCCGAAGAACCAAGTAGCAACGCGTTGGCCGGTGCCCTCCTTGCGCCGGTCGAGGTCGTTCAACCTCGACCGAAGCGCAGCCGATTGCCCCGCTTGACGCGTATTCTGCTCACCCCCGAGGGAGCGAGCGAGGCCGATCGGGCCGCGAAAAGCGCCGAGAAGTTGTGGCGCGTCTACGACCGGGTACGCCGAGCCGCGGCGCGACCGAATGCGCAGGAATCCGTCGAGGACGAGCGCTGCGATCGGGCGCGCAACGGACTCGTCGAGCACTACCAGGGTCTCGTGCGCACGCTGACCTCCGCCCTCGAGCGTCGCCTCCCCCCCACCGTCGATCGCGGCGACCTCGAGACCGCCGCGAACGTGGGTCTCATGTCCGCGATCGAGGCCTTCGATCCGAGCCGGGGCGTGCCCTTCGAGCTCTACGCCGAGCACCGTCTGCGCGGTGCGCTCCTCGACGAACTGCGGAGTCAGGACTGGTTGCCGAGGCCGTGGCGGACGCGTCTCGAGGCGCGCCGCAGCGCGATCGAGAAATTGCGCGCGGCCCTCGGACGCGAGCCTTGGGGCGACGAGGTCGCGACGTCGCTCGGCATTTCGGTCGAGACCTACCATCAGGACTACGGCCCGGCGCTCATCGAAGGGCCCATCACCCCTGCGTTCTCCGAAGACGGTTCGGTCCACGGGGGACCGACGCTCGAGGGCGTGCCTGACCTCGTGCGCGAGGCACCCGAGGAGAACCTGACTCGCCTCGATCTGCTGCGACTCGTCGCGCAAGAGCTCACCGTGCAGGAGTACCGGGTCGTCTACCTGAAGTACTGGGAGGAAATGCCGCTGCGCGAGATCGGCATCGTCCTCGGACTGTCCGAGTCGCGCGTGTGCAAGATCCACCTCGCGCTGCTCGGTCGGTTGCGCGACAAACTGAGCGTGGATCACTGACCGACGGGCTGCCGCGTCGGCCTCCTCGCGCCGTCCTCATCGGCCAAGAAGGCCGCTTTCGGCGTCGCTCCTTCGTCCTCCGTGCAGCGCTCGAGCTTGCGGCGCGGAGCGAGCCGACTTGTTCAACGGCCTGCTAGGCCGCGGTCAGGCTCGAACCGAGCATCGACCCGTACCCGTGCTTCAGGCACTCGCTCGCCTCGATCGCTGGAACCGGTCGGCTGAAGAGGTAGCCCTGGGCCTCGTCGCACTCGAGGACGCGCAGGAACTCGAGCTGACTCTTCGTCTCGACGCCCTCGGCGACGACCGTGAGGTTCAGGCTCTTGCCCATCAGGACGATCGACGTGGTGATCGCCGCGTCTTCGGGGCTCATCAGGACTTCGCGCACGAAGCTCTGGTCGATCTTCAGCGCGTCCACGGGGAAGCGCTTGATGTAGCTCAAAGACGAGTAGCCTGTGCCGAAGTCGTCGATGGACAGGTGAATGCCCATCGCCTTCACGGTGCGCAGTGTCTCGATCGTCGCATCGGCGTCGGCGAGTAGGAGGCTCTCGGTGAGCTCGAGTTCGAGCCCGCTCGGATCGAGACCCGTCTCCTCGAGAACACGGGCGATGCGCACTTCGAGATCTGGCTGCCGGAATTGGACCGACGACAGGTTCACGGCCATCCGAACGTGCGGGAGTCCAGCTTGCCGCCAGGCTTGGTTCTGACGGCACGCTTCATGCATCACCCATTCGCCGATGGGGACGATCAGGCCCGATTCCTCGGCGATCGGGATGAACTGACCTGGCAAGACCATGCCGAGTTCCGGGTGCTTCCAGCGCAAGAGCGCTTCGAAACCGACGACTCCGCCGTTCTGGAGGTCGACGCGCGGTTGATAGAAGAGCGTGAGTTCTCCGCGCTCCAACGCGTAGCGCAAGTTCGACTCGAGCGTGAGGCGCTCGAACGTGCTGGAGTTCATCGCGGCCGTCGCGAAGCGGATGCCGTGCAACTGTTCCTGACGCGCATGGCCCATCGCCTTGCTGGCGGACTCGTAGAGTTCGGTCGCGTTCGATCCATCGTGCCGATGCACGGAGATGCCGACGTTGACCTGGATCGCGCACTTCTGCTCAGCGATTTCCAGCGGCTTTTCGAGCTGTTGCTGGATTCGGCGCGCGACCTTGTAGGCCTCTTGAGTGCGCTCCTCTCGCTCGAGCAGCACGGTGAACTCGCGGCCTTCGAGCAAGACGACGGGAGGGCCGGCGCTCGAACCCAAACCCTGACCAGCGCGCGTGCGTAGAACCTCGTGCAGACGCTTCTCGAGCGTCGAGAAGCACGCGCTCAACACCGCGGATGCCGCGGGGCCATCGCTCGGTTCGACGGAGATGACGAGCATGGCCGCATGGCTACGACTCTGACGCGGACTCCGGAGGAGCGCGTCGGCGCGCTGGAGGAAGTGCTCGCGCGGAGCTGGCCCGATCGTGGCCACTTCGCTCGATGTCTCGTCGTGAGGTCGCTCGGATCGCAGCGCGAGCAGCTCGCGTTCCGTGCGCGAGGAGCGCAGGACGGTGTTCGCGCGGTGGGCGAGGAGTTGACCGACGAGCGGCGGGACCATCCAGTCCATCGCGCCGGCCTGGGTTGCTGCGTGACAGGCCTCAGCGGTTCCGATCGCGATGAGCGGAATGCGCGAATGAGCGTCGTCCCCGCGCACTTCGTCGATGAGCCCGCGCGCACCTTCGATGCCGCACTCGAGCAGTACGAGGTCGGGTCGCGCGGAGAGGCACATGACAATGGCCTCCGACGCTCGCGGTTGATCCACGAGTTCCCAACAACCGGGAGTGAGGGCGTCGCGGATCGTCTGTCGCAGCGTGGGATCGCTGACAACACACAAGACCGTGCGGGTGTTCCGGGTCGAGTCTGACGGCATAGGGGCTACCTGGGGGCGAGAGGGACGATTCGCTATCGTCCCGCCCCCCCAACGCCTTGACGCTCCAGACGACGGGCCCTCTCGCTGTCCCATGCGCGAGATCCGCGGATAGAAAATCCTTCCGGGATCGCGTGATTCCGTGCGGTTTTTGCTGCAGGGACCGGGCTGGATGGGGCCCCGCGCCGCAGCGACTTTCTCTCCCCCC
>JAYTBY010000565.1:0-7115 GCA_043736755.1 Planctomycetota bacterium
GCGCGCAACGCGTACGCCACTTCCTCCCGATACACCTCGACGAGGTGCCGCTCCGCCCGACTCAAGCTCGACTCGGATCCGGTCAACCACGCGCGATCCTCGCGCAGGGCACGCATCTCCGTCCCGGGCTTCACGCGCAGCAGCACGGAATCCGGCCGCTGCGCGATCTCGCGCACGAGCTCCATCACTTCAGGGCGTAGTTGGATCACGTCACTCATGATCCTCCTCTCTTCGCATCCAATCGTCGAGGTCGAGCTCGCCTCGAACTCCCAGGGCCCACAGCGCGCTCTTCAGAGAGGCCCTCACGCGCTCCGGCGTCGAACTGTTCTCGCGACACCATTCCACCGGATCGCGTCCGTCGAGCACGAGGCCGAAGAACGTCGCGCGCGCTTCGTACGCAGCGCGATTGAACGCCACACACCCACGCGCGATCACGCTTGGATCCATGCCCATCGACTCGGCGATCGCGAGCAGCCTCTCGTCGTCGGGCGGTTGCGCGATCTCACCCGCGGCGGCGGATTCCACAGCTTCGGCGATCAACTCCTGCACCGCCTTTCGAGTCTTCTCGGCAAGCCACACGTCGATCGGGGGCAATCCCGCGTAGCCCGGTGCGTGCCGAGCGACATGCGCTGCAGCGCGCAGCTGGAGTCGGTGTCGATCGAGGAGAATCGCCTGCGAGCGCAGACGCGACTCGCAGCGCGAACGCAGTTCGAGCGGGTCCCCATCGACGAGGCGCGCCAGAATTTCACGCGGCGATTTCCCCGCGAGCACATGCTTCCACGCCGGCTCCTCGGGAGTCGGAATCGGCTGCGCGGAGGAGAACGGCGGATCGTCCATCGACTCGGGAAGACCGAGCGCGGCAATCGTGTCGCGCAGGGTGAGCAGAGACTCCCGCGATGTTCAGGGACTGTCAAGGACCCGGCCTGAATTGCCGTACCCAGCCGGTATCCGCAGCACAGGTTGGCCGACCATCTTCGGGCCGCGGCGTCGAAGCCACTTCAGGAGTTGGGGGCTCTGCAGCGCACAAGTCCACCCCACACGCGAGGGCGATCCGGGCGATTGCTGACGGCGGGCGAGGACCAATCCTCGTGAAGCGGGCACCCGGCGTCGACCTGACGAGGCTCAGAGAGGTGCGTGGAGTCTCAGGGAGAGGTAGCAATCCACACATGTGGTGACCAACGCTCCGTGGGAACGAATGGCCTGGAGTTTGGCGCGACGGTCATCCGCCGCGCAGGACGCATGCGCGCTGCGCGGCGCTTACCCGTCGGGCTCGGAACTCCGAGGAACGGAAGGTGAGGCCGAGCGACGCCCGTGGCCGCGGGTACGCGTCAGGCCTCAACCCTCGTGATCGCGCTCGAGCGCCGCTACGCATCGATCCACGGAAGCCGCTGGTAGCCGCGAACACTCGACGATCCGCGGTTCGAGTTCCTGGAACCACCCGTTTCGGCGTTCCGCGATGCGGGGAAGTTCTTCGACCGGATCCTTGCCGAGCAACGCCGGTCGCGCTCGCGGGTTCGCGCGCATCCGGCGTTGCAGTTCCTCGATCGGCACGACGAGCCACAGACACTGCGCGCGCGTCCGCAGCAGCATGCGGTTCTTCGCGCGCTCGACCACGCCGCCACCGGTGGCGATGACGAGCGGCTCCGTGCGCGACAGCACGCGTTCGAGTGCGCGCTCCTCGAGGTCGCGGAACTTCGGTTCGCCTTCGGCCGCGAGGATCTCCCCCGCCGGGCGCAGCACGTCCGTGCCACGCAACACCGCATCCTCGCGCGACAGTTCGATGTCGAGATCGACGAACGTGCGCATCAGTCGCTCCGCGAGCAACCGGCCCAGCGTCGTCTTCCCGCTCGCGCGCAAGCCTACGAGCGCGATGGGGCGCGGATCGATCGTCATGCTGGATCCTCGGCGAGCAACCTGTCGAGCGCGATGCGCATCGTTTCGACCGGCGCATCGACGCCGGTGAACGCGCGGAACTGTGCGACGGCTTGCTCGAGGAACCACTCGCGGCCTTCGATCGTCGTAGCAGCGATCGAGCACGCGGCAGCGAGCAGCGGCGTCGTGCGCGGACGGTACACGGCGTCGAGCACGATCGACCCGGCGCGCAGCGCGCTGTGCGGAACGGGCATCGCTTCCGGCTGCGCGAGGGAGCCCAGCGGTGTCGTGTTCACCAGGACGTCGTGCGGGATCTCGTCGAGTTCTTCCGTGCGACACGGTTCGGCGCCGAACCCGCGCGCGAGCTCGGTGCGCTTCGCCGGGTCGCGTCCGGCCACCACGAGTCGAGCGTCGTGGAGTCCGTGCAACGCGGCGCGTGCTGCTCCGCCCGTTCCCACCACGACCGCCACGACGTCGGCGAGCTTGCGTCCGCCGGCACTCAGCGCGCGCTCGATGCACGTGCGCACGGCGCTCGCGTCCGTGTTCGTCGCGTGCCAGCCGAGGTCGGTCCGCACGAGCGTGTTCGCCGCGCCGCACACTTCGACGGCGTCGTCGCGAACGCGTGCGAGTGCCGCGGCTTCCGACTTGAACGGCATCGTCACGGACAGCCCGCTCACGCCGATCTCCGTTGCGATCTCGAGGAACGCCGCGAATGAATCTGGTTCGAACGCGACGTAGACGGCATCCAACCGCGCTTTGCGCAGCGCGACGCCGTGCAGCGCGGGTGAGAGCGATGCGCCGACCGGACGACCGACGACGCCGAGGATGCGTGTCGAGGACGTTGCGCCTGCGGCCGGCCACATCGCGCGCAACACGTCGGCTTCGATCTGGCCCGGCGCCGTCGCTTCGCCGCCGCTCGCGCGCGCGGGTGCGGCGTACGTCGCGAGCGAGCCACACACGGGCGCGAGCGCGCGCGTGAAGCTCCCCGCGACTCCGCTCGTGAACGCGACGATCGGGCGGCCGGCGCGCGTGTGAGTCTGCGCGAGGCGCAGCATACGCAAGCCGTCCTCGGCGCAACGCGCATGTGTCACGAGCTTGATGCGATCCGCGGGATCCGATGCGCGCTCGACCTCGGCGATCAGACCCTCGAGATCGAGTGGCGTCCCGCTCAACACGTGTCGCGAGACCACGCGTCGAGCGCGCACCGGTCCGAGTTGACGCGCCAGGGTCCACGGGACGTCGATCCATGCCGCGCCGGCGTCGCTCGCGCGGCGGAGGAACGCGAGGCGCTCTGCGTCGCTGCCCCCGAACGACCCGAACGCCTCGGGGCCGTTGACCGCGACGAGCACCGGTCGCGCGAGGCTCGCGAACCCGGCGCGCAGATCGCTCTCCGTCGCCGTCGTGCAGTCATCGAGCCGGAGCTCGAGCACATCGGCGTGCAACTCCTGCTCACGCGCCAGCGCGAGCAGCGCGCCCAGGTTCTCCGCACGATTCGAGACGACGAGATCCATCGGGAGAACCGGACCCTGATGCCCGGCGTGGGGTGCGAACCCCGAGTGAAAGTCGGGCGTCCGCGCGGCATGATGTTGGGTTCTCGCATCCACGTTGTCCAGATGACGTACACCCGAACGACTCCCCTCTCGAACCCCCGATGAGCGTCCAGGCACCGCCCTCCGTGGCCGTCGCGCGCGCGACTAGCTTCCTCACGAGCACGATCGGTCTCAAGGCCGTGATGGCGGTGACCGGCTTCGCGCTCTTCGGCTTCGTGATCGCGCACTTGGCCGGGAACCTGCAGGTGTTCTTGCCGCGCGCGAGCGACGGGACGTGGGCGCTCGATGCGTACGGACGCATGCTGCACGAGCTTGGAGCTGGCGGCGCGATCTGGGTCGCGCGCGCGGGGCTCCTCGCGGCGTTCGCGGCGCACCTCGGTGCCGCGTGGATGCTCACGCGCCGCAGTTGGAACGCGCGTCCCGTCGGCTATCGCCAGTGGAACGCGAAGCAGTCGACCTATGCTTCGCGCACGATGCGCGTCACGGGACCGATCGTGCTGCTCTTCGTCGTCTACCACCTGCTCCACCTCACGTGGGGTAGCGTCCACCCGGATTACCGAGCTGGCGGAGTGCACCACAACGTCACGACCGGTCTCGCGGCGCCGCTCACGGCGGGTGTGTACGTCGTCGCGGTGCTGGCGCTCGGCGTGCACCTCTACCACGGGATCTGGAGCCTCTTGCAGACGCTCGGGCTCGCGCATCCGCGCTACGACGCGTTGCGGCGCGCGGCGGCGGCAGCGTTCGCGGCGCTCGTCGTCCTGGGCAACGTCTCGATCCCGATCGCGGCGCTCGCCGGTTGGCTCCCTCGCTAGAGCTCCACCATGAAACTCGACGCCAAGATCCCCGCCGGTCCCATCGAGAAGAAGTGGGAACGCCACCAGCTCGAGATGAAGTTGGTCAACCCCGCGAACAAGCGGAAGTACAAGGTCCTCGTCGTCGGCACCGGTCTCGCGGGTGCCTCGGCGGCGGCGACGATGGCCGAGCTCGGCTACCAGGTCGACGCGTTCTGTTTCCAGGACAGCCCGCGCCGCGCGCACTCGATCGCGGCGCAAGGCGGCATCAACGCCGCGAAGAACTACCAGAACGACGGCGACAGCGTCTACCGCTTGTTCTACGACACGGTGAAGGGCGGCGACTTCCGTGCGCGCGAGGCCAACGTGTATCGGCTGGCGCAGACGTCGGTGAAGATCATCGACCAGTGCGTCGCGCAGGGCGTGCCGTTCGCGCGCGAGTACGGTGGTTTGCTCGCGAACCGCAGCTTCGGCGGAGCGCAGGTGTCGCGCACGTTCTACGCGCGCGGACAGACGGGACAGCAGCTCCTGCTCGGTGCGTACTCGGCGCTCGAACGCATGGTGGGACAAGGTCGCGTGCGCATGTACTCGCGCCACGAGATGCTCGAGCTCATCGTCGTATCCGGCGTCGCGCGCGGCATCGTCACGCGCGATCTCGTGACGGGTGAAGTGCGCTCGCACATCGCCGACGCGGTCGTCCTCGCGACCGGCGGCTACGGCAACGTCTTCTACCTCTCGACGAACGCGAAGGGCTGCAACACGACGGCGAATTGGCGCGCGTACAAGAAGGGCGCGGCGTTCGCGAACCCGTGCTACACGCAGATCCACCCGACCTGCATCCCCGTCAGCGGTGAGTACCAATCGAAGCTCACGTTGATGAGCGAATCGCTGCGCAACGATGGGCGCATCTGGGTGCCCAAGAAACAGGGCGACACGCGCGCGCCGCACGCAATCCCGGAAGACGAGCGCGATTACTACCTCGAGCGCAAGTACCCGAGCTTCGGCAACCTCGCGCCGCGCGACATCGCTTCGCGCGCGGCGAAGGAAGCCTGCGACACCGGTCGCGGCGTGGGCAAGACGGGCCTCGGCGTCTACCTGGACTTCGGTGCGTCGATCCAACGCCTCGGTGAGAGCGCGATCCGCGAACGCTACGGGAACTTGTTCGAGATGTACGCGCGCATCACCGACGAGAACCCGTACCGCTCGCCGATGCGCATCTTCCCGGCCACGCACTACACGATGGGCGGGCTGTGGGTGGACTACGACTTGATGTCGACGATCCCCGGACTGCACGTGATCGGCGAGGCGAACTTCTCCGACCACGGGGCGAATCGACTCGGCGCGAGCGCGCTCATGCAGGGTCTCGCCGACGGCTACTTCATCCTGCCGTACACGATCGGGAACTGGCTCGCGACGGCGAAGCTCGAGAGAGTCGGGGCGGATCACCCTGATGTGCTGGCAGCGGAACGAGCCGTGTCCGAGCGCTCGAACCGGCTGCTCGCGATCCGCGGCAAGCGCACGGCGGCGTCGTTCCACCGCGAGCTCGGCCAGATCATCTGGGGCGAATGCGGCATGGCACGCAGTGCGAGCGGGTTGAAGAAGGCCCTGCAACGGATTCCCGAACTGCGGCAGGAGTTCTGGAGCGACGTCAACGTGCCCGGCTCCGCCGCGAGCTTGAACCAGTCGCTCGAGAAGGCTGGCCGCGTGGCGGACTTCATCGAGCTCGGCGAACTCATGTGTCGCGACGCGCTCGAGCGCGAAGAGTCTTGCGGCGGCCACTTCCGCGTCGAGCACCAGACCGAGGACGGCGAAGCGCGCCGCGACGACGAGCGCTTCTGCCACGTCGCCGCGTGGGAATACGCGGGCGAGGGCCGTGCGCCGATTCGCAACGTCGAGCCGCTGCAGTTCGAGTCCGTTCACCTCGCGACCCGGAGCTACAAGTGATGAAAATCCGCTTGAACGTGTGGCGCCAGAAGGACGCGGCAGACGTTGGTCGTTTCGAAACCTACGACGCGGCCGATGTCAGCCCCGACATGTCGTTCCTCGAGATGCTCGACGTCGTGAACGAACGACTCACCGTCGAAGGCCGCGATCCGATCGCGTTCGACCACGACTGCCGCGAAGGGATCTGCGGCTCGTGCAGCATCGTGATCGACGGCCGTCCGCACGGACCGAAAGACCGCACGACGACGTGCCAGCTCCACATGCGCAGCTTTCCTGCTGGCGCCGAGATCACGCTCGAACCGTGGCGCGCGAGTGCCTTCCCAGTCGTGAAGGACCTCGTCGTCGATCGATCCGCATTCGACAGGATCATTGGCTCGGGTGGATTCATCAGCGCGCCGACAGGATCCGCCGTCGACGGCAACGCGATCCCCGTCGAGAAGGAGAACGCCGACCTCGCCATGGATGCGGCGGCATGCATCGGTTGCGGCGCGTGCGTCGCCGCGTGCCCGAATGCGTCCGCGATGCTCTTCACCGCGGCCAAGGTGTCGCAGTTCGCGTTGCTGCCGCAAGGTCAGCCCGAACGTTGGCGCCGTGCGCGCGCGATGGTCGCCACGATGGATGCCGAGGGCTTCGGCTCGTGCACGAACCACGGCGAGTGCATGGCCGCGTGCCCGAAGTCGATCCCGATCGACCACATCGCGCGGCTCAACCGCGACTGGTTGCGTGCGAGCTTGCGCGAGGGTCGGCGCGTCGCGACGGCGGGCGACAGCGCGGCCGGCTGAGTCGTCCGTTCCCAGCGTACGGAGTCAGGCTCCACTCCGCCGTTCTCGTCACCGCCGCGCAGTCACGCCGAGCTCCTGGACTCCCCTGCCATCGAACGACGTCCACCCGGTGAGCGACATGGCCTGAGCGCTGCGCAGGAGGGCTCGGTTGTCGCGCCAGACCTCACAAGCCGCCC
>JAYTBY010000566.1:0-3263 GCA_043736755.1 Planctomycetota bacterium
TTCGTCGCGCGCATGAACGACGAGCGGGAGCGGTGTTTCGGCGTCGAGTCGCGTGAACTCCGGACCGACGCCGGGCAGCGTGAACTCAGCGCTCGGTGGATCGAACGGCCACGGTCCGCCGCCGCTCGGCGTGGCGATCCACGTGCCCGCGGGGAGGTGGCGGACTTCCAGCGACGCGCGACCGCCGAGGCCGCCGTCGACGATCACCGTGCGCTCTTCGTGCGAATCGCCGGCGTGACGCAGCACCAGCTCGAACTCGAAATCGGTCCGTGCAGTCGCGCTGGACGCTTCGATCCGGGCCATGAATTCACCACGCGGGAGTAGCACGACCTCGCGCTCGACGACCCCGGTCACGACGTCGATGTCGATGCGCGCGGTTGCGTGTCCAGGAGCCGTGACGACGGTCGGATACGAGCCAGGTGCGAGCCCGCCCAGCGAGAAATCGTGCTGATTGCGATCGATCCGGGCCCCACCGATCTCGACGAGCGCGTTCTCGAGCATGGGGCCGGACGCGCTCCTCACCAAGAGCACGAGCCGGGCAGCGTCCCTGAACTCGAGGCGCACGGGTGCGCTCGCGGCGCCACGGACGGCGTGCACACGACGTTCCGCGCGCCGCATTCCGTCGGAGCTCGTGGCGATCAGCATCCACTCGGCACCGCCGTCTCTCTCGAGGAGTGTCCGCGAAGGGGCGCGGGCAAAGCGCACGAAGGCTGGCGTGCCGATGTGCGCGCGAGACTCGGCGATGATCGATCCGTCCGACGCGACGAGCCGAACCACCGCTCCATCGAGATCCGCCAGTTCCGTATCGATCTCGAACTCGGCGGGCACATCGAGCCTCAGCGCGAGCATCCCGTCCATGTCGATCGTGCGATCGAGGACGGTCAACACCATGTTGCTCGCCGCGTCGAATGCGAGTGCATTCTCGTCCGAACCGCGCGAGAGGCCGAGTGCGTCGGTCGCCGTGGCCTCTCCGATCCGCACTCCCTCGAGGGGCCTTCCGTTCGCATCCGTGACTCTCGTGTGCCTTCCGATCCGCGAAGTCTCAGTCTGTTCGAGGCCGACGATCGCTTCCGGACTCGAAGCGTCGGTCAAGGTAACGGCGGGTCGTGCGCTCTGAGCCGTCGAGTGCGGATCGAGGCTTGCACTCCACGGGCTCACCTCGGGCCAGCTTGCGAGATGTGCGTCCATGTCTCCGTGCGCGAAGTGCAAGACGAACGGTGTGGTCACGACGAGCGTGGCTATGGCGATCCAGATCGACACGGAGAGTCCGGCGATCGTCGCGGTGCCGCGCGGCAGAGCGAAGGGCCTGATGAGCGCCGACCACGTGCTCCGGTCGCCGAACTCGGCATCGAGGTCGCGCCGCAAGACGTCGAGTCCACGCTGTACGCGACTGCGCACGGTCTCGACGTTCGAGTCCGTACGTCGCGCGATCTCGCGCGGCGGTAGTCCTTCCGCGAAGCGCAAGAACACGGCCGTGCGGTACGGTTCGCGCAAGCGTTCGAGGGCTTCGAGCACGCGTCGTTGCACGCGCATCCTCTCCAACGCGTCGTCCTCCGTCGCTTCACGTCGCGCGACGACTCGCTCTCGAACGAGGCGACGTGCATCGCTGCGCAAGAGATTCCGCGCGTGGTTCTGCACGACGACGGCGAGCCACGAGCGCACACCCTCCGCGCCGCGCGGCGGCGATTCGATTGCCGATGCGAATGCCGACTGAACCGCGTCATCGGCGCGGCTCGCGTCGCCGAGCAAGCCGCGCGCCAGCGCACGCAGGAACTCTTGGTGCTCGAGCAGCACGTCGGCGGGCAGGCTTCGGTTCTCCGGGTGCATCGGTCCTCCTCAAGAAACACCGCGCGGGCCGATTCCGGGGCCGGAAATCTCCCTGGACTGATTCGAAGCGGTTATCGGCCCCGTTTTCGCTCCCCGCGGTGTTCAGGAGGCCGATGGACCTCTCCTTCCTCGACGCACTGCTGCGCCGTTCCGCCGGTGCGCTCGACGCGGGAGGGCGCCGCCTCTCCACCGGGCGACTCCTCTTGGCCGTCATCGCCCTAGGCGCTGTCACCGGTCTGTCGATGTCGCTCTACGGGCTGCGTTGGGGAACTGAATATGGTGCGTTTCACGTGGTCGCCGTGATGATCAAGGTGCCGGTTCTGCTGCTCTTGACCCTCGTCGTCACGTGCCCGTCGCTCTATGTCTTCTCGGCGCTCGCACGGAGTCACCTGTCGTTCGGCGAGGTCGTCCGCCTGTTGCTCGCCGCGAGCGCCCTGTGCTGCGTCGTCCTGGCGAGCCTCGCACCGATCACCGCCTTCTTCACGTTCGGGACGCGAAGCCACCCGTTCCTCCAGCTCCTGAACGCGGCGTTTTTCGCTGTCGCGGGATTCATCGCGTTGCGCTACGTCGTGAGGGAGCTCGCCAACGGTGCGCCCACCGATGAGCCGCGTTCACCCGGCCGGCAGCTCGTGCCGGGCCGCCCGAGCGACCGCGTCGTCGTCGTCTGGACCGTGCTCTACGCGCTCGTAGGCTCGCAGATGGGTTGGATGATGCGGCCGTTCGTCGGCAGTCCGCACTTGCCGCAGACCCTCTTCCGTGACGTCGAGTCGAACGTGTTCGCCGGGCTCGCCGAAGCCCTGAAGTACTTGGACTGAAGTGGTGCTTCGCGTGCGCGATGTGCTCGCGGGCCAGCGCGAGTTCGGCCCGGATTCCGACCGCGTTCCGTGGCCTCGGATCCTGGCGCTCGTAGTGCTTGCCGGCGTCGTGCACGGCGCCGCGATGGGTTCGCTCGGGATGCGACCGCGCGCCATGGCATACGGCGCGATCAAGCTGCCGATCCTCATGATCGGGGCGACGCTCTTGTGTCTGCCGAACTTGTGGGTCGTGTGTGCAGTGCTCGGTCTGCGGGCGGAGTTCGCGGGAACCGTGCGCGGAATCCTGTGCGCGCAGGCGACGCTCGCGATCACGGCCGCGAGCCTGGCTCCGGTCGTCCTCTTCGTCGGACTCTGCGGCGCGAGCTATCCGTTCGCGTTGCTCACGAACGCGGTCGTTTTCGCACTGGCTGCCCTCGCTGGGCAGCGCGCACTGCGCCGTCACGCGGCCCCGCTGGTCGAGCGCGCGCCGCGGGTGCGTGTCGTTCTCGTCGCGTGGTTCCTGCTGCATGCGTTCACGTCGACCAAACTCGGCTGGATCCTGCGCCCGTTCGTGGGCGACCCCTCACTGCCGGCCGAGTTCGTGCGCGCGGACCGTTGGTCCGACGATCCATTCGCGAACCT
>JAYTBY010000567.1:0-7100 GCA_043736755.1 Planctomycetota bacterium
ACGCGCGGACTTCGATCTCGGCCTGTTGCCGCTGCACGACGCGTCCGCGCTCGGCGCGTCGCTGGCGGACGTCGTGTCGGGCAGCGCGCGACGCGGTGAACCAGTCGCCTTGCCGCGACTTCTGCGCTTCGACGAGAAGCTGCGCTGGGAAGGCTGCGTCCACGAACAGGTCACGACTTGGTCGCAAGAACCAGGTCGCCGGATCGCATGCATCGAAGCGGCGATCGTCCACTTCGGCGCCGTTCCCGAACTCCGCACGGCGCGAAGTAAAGCGGAGCGCAACCGACGGCTGCTCGAGCGACGCGCCCAGGAGGAGCCGGGCAACCCCAACGTCCGTGCGTACTTGGCGCGCGAATACGACCGTTGCGGCGAAACCCGGCGCGCACTCGACGAAGCGCGGGCTTCGTGGCGCGCACTGGTCGACTCCGCGAACGGCGGAGTTCTCTCGAGCGACGTGGTTCTGCCCGCCACGGTGATGGCGTACTTCTCGATCCAGAACCAGGATCTCGATGGAGCTCTGGACGCGCTGACCCGCGCGCGCGGCTGGACGAAGCCTCACCCAAACATCGAACTCCTCAGCGGCCTCGTGCACGAGCGCCTCGCTCTCGCGGCCGTCGACGTCGACACGTTCGCCCGCGAACTCTCGGCGGCACGTGCCGATTACGAACGCTGTCTCGCTCTCCGCGGTCGCACGTTCGCCGCCGAAGTGCTGCCCGGCGCATGTGGATCGACCGGCACCGTGCGACTTGCGACCGTGCGCTTGCTTTTGGGCGATGCATCCGCGGCGCGAACTCTGTTCGAGTCCGTGTTGCGCGACGATCCGAAGAACGTCGAGGCCGCCCTCGGTCGCGCAGAGGCGTGGATCGACGACGGGTCGGCCGCGCAGGCACTGCGCGAGCTCGAGTCACTCCTCGCGGACGGTACGCCCGACGCGTGGACCTTGTCCGCCGCTGCTGCGTGCTCGTTCCGGGACGCGTCGACGACGAAGGTGTTCGTCGGCGAGGCGCTCGCAGCCGCGCAGAAAAAGCCCTGGATCGGAGGCTGGCGTCGCGGACGGCTGCAGGAATTGCGGACCGCGCTCGTACCGAACGGTGTCGATCGCGCGTAAGGAACCGGTGCGACGCCCGTGACGCGACCGGAGCACGAACTTCGGGCCAGCGTCGTGATCCCCTGCTTCAACCGCTTCGATCTCCTGAAGCCCGTGCTCGAGGGCTTCGTGCGCGAGAAGCGTGCACGCGACTTCCAACTCGTGCTCGTCGACGACGGTTCCGAACCACCGCTCATGGATTTAGTGCGTTCGCTCGGCATCGAGGACTCCGTCGAGGTCGTGCGTCGCGCGAACGGCGGGCGCGGCGCCGCCCTGAACGATGGACTCGCGCGCGCGACCGGTGATGTCGTGATCGTCTGCGACAGCGACATCGCGCCGACGCCGGGTTTCGTGGACGAACACCTCGCGTTCCACAGCGAGCACCCTTCCGAGTTCGCCACGCACCTGGGCGCGCTCGAGTGGGGCATCGACGCCGGTCTCTTCGGCGTTCTCGTCGGCGCACGCGCGAACCCGCGCATCCGCGGCGGCGAGCGTGACGTGGATTGGACTCAGTGGTTCACCGACAACTGGTCGTGCAAGCGTGCGCTACTCGCGTCACGCGGCCTCGGTTTCGATCTCGCGTACCGCGCGTGGGGTTTCGAGGAGCTCGATCTTGCGCGGCAGCTGAAAGACATCGGCGCGACGAACTCGCTGACAGTCCGCGCGAAGGGCTTGCACTTGAAGGCCGCGACGCCCGCGGGGATGCGCGCGTGCTTCGTGCGCAGTGTGCCGAACCTCCTCTACTTGGCGCGCAAGATCCCGGGTGATCCGAACGTCCGCGACTGGCTCGCGTGTCACGCCGATGCGGACTCCGTCGCCCGCGCCGAGCGCGCCTACGAGATCGCCTGGCAACGCGTGTGCGAGCTCGATGTCGAGCACGGAGCTGCAGTCCGCGACGTGAGCTCGGCCCCCGTGAACGCTCTCGCGGTCGCCTTGTCCGACGCCACGTTCCATGTGGGAATCGCGCGCGGTCTCGTCCAGAACGCGACACTCGCAGCGACGCACGCCGACCTGCTTCCGACCGCGAACGGGACGGCGCTCTACCGGGAGATCGAGGAATTCGCGCGACGAATCGTGACGCTCGAACGGCATCTCGGCGTTGGCGCATCGCCTTGGCTCGCCACGATCGCTACCGAACTCGGCTGGAACGAGGCCACGCATCCTCTGCGCTCGCGCTTCACTTCGAAGCCCGTCGCGACGGCCTGAACCCGGCGCGCGGCTCGGATACGGTTCCACACTCGAGCGATCGGTTCCCTAGGATGCCGCGCCACCGTGACGTCCCTCTCGATCACTGCACCGAAGCGCGCTCACGTCCTACTGCTCATCGCGCTGCTCTCCCTCGTCTGGGGCAGCACGTGGATCGTCATCGCAGGTGGTTTGCGCGATCTGCCGCCATTCACTTCAGCGGCCGCGCGATTTGTCGTGGCAGCACTGGCGATGAGCGTGATCGCGCCCTTCATCGCTCGGCGCGAAGGGGGAACGAAGGCGCCGTGGAAGCTCGTGCTCGTCTTGGGCACGCTGAACTTCGGCGCGTCGTATTCGATCGTCTACTGGACGGAGACGCAGATCCCATCCGGCATCGTCAGCCTCTTGTGGGCCGTCTTCCCGATCCTGATGGCGGCCAGCTCGAGCTGGTTCCTCGCCGCCGAAGCGCTGACCGCGCGACAATGGGCTGGTTTCACGCTCGGATTCGTCGGCGTCGCCCTGCTTTTCTGGACCGACCTGCGCGACTTCGGTCCGCATGGGATCCCTGCGGCGCTCGTGCTTCTCCTTTCGCCGATCGTTTCGTGCGTCGGCACCGTCGTGCTGAAGCGCGAGGGCCGGGGCGTGAGCTCCGCGCTCGTGAACCGCGATGCGATGTGGATCGGTGCGGCGATCCTCGTCGCGCTCGCGTTCACGTTCGAGCACGATGCGAACCCGGAGTGGACGACCCGCGCGATCGGCAGCGTCGTCTACCTCGCGCTGATCGGAACGGTGCTCACGTTCACGCTGTACTTCTGGCTCTTGCGGCACACGGAGGCGTGGCGTCTCAGCACGATCTCGTACGCCACGCCGGCCGTCGCGCTCCTGCTCGGCACGTTCGTCGCCGATGAACCCTTCACGAAGTGGACGCTGGCGGGTTCGCTGACGATCCTCGCCGGAGTCGTGCTGGCGACGTTCCGGCCGCGACCGGTCACAGTTCGCGCGTGAGTCCGAGGAACAGCTCGAGCCCTTGGTCGATGGCCTCGAGTTCGTTCTTCGAAACGGGGCCGAACACGCGGCGGATGCGGCGCTTGTCGATCGAACGCAGTTGATCGACGAGAGCGAACGAGACCTTCGTGAGTCCGCTCGGTCCAGGAGCGAGCTCGGGATAGAGCGCTCCGGCGCCGGGCGTTCCCGTGACGGGCACAACGGCGATCAACGGAAAGCGTTGGTCCGCGTTCACGGCCGGATCGCTGATGGCCACGCACGGACGAACGCCGCGCTGCTCGTGCCCCAACGTTGGATCGAGCTCGACGAGGCACACCGTACCGCGATCGATCTTCAAGGTGACTCCTCCACCCAACCGCGACCTTCGATCCAACGCACCGGCTTGCCAGCCGACGCGTCGAGCAAGTCGTGGTCGTCGGCGGACGTGCTCGCGCCCCAATCGGCGAGTCCCAGAGCAGTGATTTCAGCGGCCTCGGCGTGCGGGTTTTCGAGGGAGCGTTGCAGGCTCTCGCGACGCCGGCGCACGAGTTCGTGCTCGACTGCTTCGGTGATGAAGCGGCTGCGATTGCGCTCGAGCCGGTCGATGCTCTCGATCAGCTCGATGGGTAGCGTCACGGTCACGCGTTCGGTCGTCGCCATAAGCACCTCAGTATGATCTTGAATATGATCATACTCGGCCTCGCTGGCCTCGGTCTGAACCTCTGTCGGCTCGGCGCTGCGCGCAAGCCCCCTTCTGCACGACGTAGGCGCCTGTCGGACACAAACTTGTGCTCGCTGCCCAAGAACCTCGGGCCGCGGAAGTTCGCCATCTGTTAGGGTGCCCCGGTCCTCGCGCGGCAGCACTTTCAGGACGCCCACCCCGTCCGCCGCGCGGGGACTCCTGGCCTCGGCGATGGACGGCACTCCCGTCGCCGAGGCCGGCCTTTCCTGCGCGCGGATCCTCCACTTCGGACCCGTCGCGCGCGGTCCCCGAGGTCTCCCGCGATGTACGTCCCGCTGCG
The DNA here is from genome assembly GCA_043736755.1 of Planctomycetota bacterium. Taxonomy (GTDB): domain Bacteria; phylum Planctomycetota; class UBA1135; order UBA1135; genus JAEUHZ01. Next base: position 4,279 of record JAYTBY010000567.1, read on the forward strand.
CGTTCACGGCCACCACTCCCTCCTCACCGGCGTCGACGCGCCGCGCGCGTTGCTCGAGCGCGCGGCGGAACTCGGCCTCGGAGCGCTCGCGCTGACCGACGTCGACGCGCTCTCCGGATCCGTCGACCTCGAGCGCGCCGCGGCGAAGGTGCCCGGCGTGCGGCCGATCTTCGGTGCGGAGATCACGGACCCGAGCGGGCTGCCCGGCCGCGTCGTCGCGCTCGCGCGGGACGCCGAGGGTTGGCGCAATCTGTGCCGTATCACGAGCGCGCGGCGACTCGGTGGTGATCCGGGCCAGCGCGATGCCGACGAGCGCGCGCGCGAGATTCGACTCGCGGGCCCCGACGCGTTCCACATCGTCGACGAGATCGTGCGTCGACAGGCGGGCCTCATCCTCCTCGTGGATCACCCGCGGCTTCTGCTCGAGTTCGCGGGCCGCGTCGACGCGCGCGCGCTCTTCGCTGCGATCTCACCTGCGAGCCTGGCGCGGCGCAGCACGAACGCACGCGATCGGGGACCGCGGAATGTCGCGCAGGCTACGCCGGATGTAGCGCGTGAGGGTGCACATACTGTGCGTGGAACTCACGCTGCTGCACGCTGTACGGAGAGCGCGCGCACGATCCGCAGTGCGGGGATCGACGCCTTCGATCTGCCGCGGCGCGGCGCCGAAGAGCTGCTCGAGATCCCGAAGGTCCCCGCACCGGAGTCGCCGGTTCCGGCGCGCGATCTCGTCGAGGCCGCGCGTGCGAGTGGCGTCGCGACCCTCGCGGTGCCCGACGTCTACATGGCGAATGCGAGCAGCTTCGCCGATCACGTCGCGCGCGTGGCGATCAAGCACAACGCGCTCGCCGACGATCTGCCCGAGAGTTGGCTCGCGTCGCGACCGGCGCATTTGCTGGCAGCAGTGGAGATGCGCGCCTTGTACGCGGATCTGCCCGAGGTTTCAGGGCCGTTCGAGCCCGCTGCGAGCGCGACATGCGGTGCGCTCGAGCGCACGTTGGCCATAGCTGATCTGTGCCGTTTCAGGCCGGAACTCGGCGGCGTCGTGTTCCCGACGATCACGCTCGAGCCGGGCGAAACGCCTTACTCGCGCCTCGCAGGGTGCGCGTTCCAGGGCGCCAGCGAGCGCTATCGCCCGCTCAAGCCCGAAGTCGTGCGACGGCTCGAGTACGAGCTCACGACGATCGAGAAGCTCGGTTTTTCCAGCTACTTCCTGCTCGTCAAGCAGATCGCGGACTTCGCACGCGAGCGCGGCATCCCCTGCGTCGGACGCGGCTCGGCCGCGGACTCGCTCGTCGCGTACTGCCTGCGACTCACGGATGCAGATCCGCTGCGCTACCGCCTCACGTTCGAGCGCTTCCTGAACCCCGCGCGACGCGATCGACCCGACATCGACCTCGATTTCTGCTGGAGACGGCGCGACGAGGTGCTCGAGCATGTCTACCGCCTCTTTGGTCACGAACGCACGGCGATGATCGCCACGATCGCGACGTGCGGCGTCCGCGCGGCGTTTCGCGAGTCGGCGTTGGCGCTCGGTGTGCCGCCAGCGGAAGCGAACCGTTGGTCGCGGCGGTTGCCGATGTACTGGACGCGCGCGAACGCGTCGGGTGACGCGAAGACGACGGGAATCGCCGGGGAATTGGGCCTGACGACACCGCGCAACGTCGCGCGACCCGAGCGCCCGACCTCTGCGCGCTCTGCGACTCGATCCCCGCTCCCCACAGCCCTCGTCGGCAACGACGTCGCCGAACTCTTCGCGCGCACTCCCGAAGCGCGCGGCTTCCCGTTCGACGATCCGCGCATGCAGCGCGTGCTGCAAGCCGCCGATCGCCTCGCCGGTGCGCCGCGACACTACGGGCTCCATCCCGGTGGCGTCGTCGTGGCACCCGGACCGATCACGGACTTCGTCCCGTGTCAGCGCGCCGCGAAGGGACCGATCGTCGCGCAGTTCGACAAGGACGCGGTCGAAGCGATCGGGCTCGTCAAGATGGACTTGCTCGGGAATCGCGCGCTGACGACGCTCGACGACTGCGTGAAAGCACTCGCGCGCCAAGGCGTCATCGTCGATCTCGAGACCTTGCGCGAGGACGATCCCGCGACCGCGCGCACGCTGCGCGAAGGCCGCACGATCGGCTGCTTCCAAGTCGAGTCTCCGGGGATGCGCAACCTGCTCCAGCAGATCGGCGCGCAGACGATGGACGACGTGATCCAAGCCGTCGCGTTGATCCGACCCGGGCCCGCGGGCTCGGGGATGAAGGACGCGTACGTGCGGCGCTATCGCGGGCTCGAGCCGCGCCGCGCACCGCATCCACGGCTCGAGGAACTTCTGTGGGACACGTACGGCGTGATGCTCTACCAAGAGGACGTCATGCAGGTCGCGGCGCGACTCGCGGGGATGGATCTCTCCGAAGCGGACCTGCTGCGACGAGCGCTGCAAAAACGCCGCGCGGGCGAGATTCCCGCCTTGTGCGAACGCTTCGTCGCCGGCTCGATCGAACAAGGCGTGACGCGCGAGGACGCGCTGCGCGTGTGGGACCTCGTCGCGAACTTCGCCTCCTTCGGCTTCTGCAAAGCGCACGCGGTGACGTACGGCCGCATCTCCTACCGCGCCGTCTGGCTGAAGACCCACTTCCCCGCCGCCTACATGGCCGCCTTCCTCGAAAGCGAAACCGGCTACTACGCCGCGCGCGTCTACGTCGAAGAAGCCCGCCGCCAAGGCGTCGGGATCTTGCCGCCGGATGTGAACCGAAGTGACGCGACGAGCTGGATGGCAGTGGATGAAGGTGTCAGGCAGGTGGATGAAGGTGTCAGACAAATCCATC
>JAYTBY010000568.1:0-3258 GCA_043736755.1 Planctomycetota bacterium
CTTGTACTTGTTCAGGAGATCGCGGATCTCCATCTCGACGAGCTCGAGGAGCTCGGGGTCGTCGACGAGGTCCACCTTGTTCAGGAAGACGACGATGTGGGGCACGTTGACCTGACGGGCGAGCAGGACGTGCTCGCGCGTCTGCGGCATCGGGCCGTCAGCGGCCGACACGACCAGGATCGCGCCGTCCATCTGTGCTGCGCCCGTGATCATGTTCTTCACGAAGTCGGCGTGGCCCGGGCAGTCGACGTGCGCGTAGTGGCGCGCCTCCGACTCGTACTCGGTGTGCGAGGCCGAGATCGTGACGGTCTTGTCCGCCGAACGGACCGTGCCGCCCTTCGTGATCTCGGCGTACGACTTGACCTTCGTGCCGTTCTTGGAGGCCGAACGAGCCGCGAGAGCCGCGGTGAGCGTGCTCTTGCCGTGGTCGATGTGACCGATGGTGCCGACGTTGACGTGCGGCTTGGTCCGCTGGAAGACTTCCTTCGCCATGGTTCGTCCTTGATGTCCTGAGTGGGCCGTGCGAGCCCGGAGGTCGTCGTCTGGGGTCTTGGGATTCGGGGTTCTGAAGCTCTCGATGCCTCGGACGAGGCACCGTCGATCTGTCCGCCCCCGCGCAGGCCTCGTGAGGCCCGGCGCGGATGCGTGGTCTTTTGGTGATGAGTTGTGGGAGTTGTCGGCCGGTACAAAGGTCGCTTGCGATCGCAGCGCCCGGGTGCGAGCTGGAGCTGCTGACGGGAATTGAACCCGTGACCTCTTCCTTACCAAGGAAGTGCTCTACCTGCTGAGCTACAGCAGCGACGGAGCAGCGCAGCAGCGGACGTCGCGCACCGCGCGAGGATCGCGCGCATGCGCCGCGTTCGACGCGGCGAGCCCTGTGCAGGCGGGCGAGCCGTGGCCGGCTCGCAGTCTCGAGGAGGTCCGGGCCGAGGCTCGGACGACACACATCCACGCAGGTCGCAGGTTGGAGCGGGCGACGGGACTCGAACCCGCAACATTCAGCTTGGAAGGCTGACGCTCTACCATTGAGCTACGCCCGCAGTACGGGGCTACGCCCGCGATACGGGGCTACGCCCGCAGCACGGGGCTACGCCCGCAGCACGGAGCTAGGCCCGCAGCACGTGCGGGATCCGACCCGCGCGGGTCGGAACCGGCGTCGCACATCGCACCCCGAGCGCACCCCGAGCGCACTCGCGCGCGGGAGGCGCGCGGGACGACGAAGTCTCGCGAGGCAGGCCGACTGCGAGCTCGCGGCGGTGGCCGAACGAGCCCGAAGGCGGATCGATGCGCACCGCGGTAAGACACGCGGGCGGAGCGTGGACGGGACGAGCCAGGGGGTCGCGATCGCGACACGAGCCTCGGAAGGCCGCGCGGATCGGACAGTCGGATCAGAACGGAGAGTGGTGGGGAGAGGCGGATTCGAACCGCCGAAGGCTGAGCCACCAGATTTACAGTCTGGCCCGTTTGGCCGCTCCGGAATCTCCCCGGTACGGTCGTCGGACCGCCGCTGCGACCCCTCCGGCGGAACACGCCGGAACGGGACACACCGGACGCGCCGGGTGCGACGGAAAACGCTCGGTTGCTCCGGTCCGAACGCGGGCTGGCGGACGCGCGACCGAGACCGGGCGAGCGGCGACACGGCGCGCACCCGCGGGAACGTGAGTTCCTGCGGACGAACCGGAGCGCTGTCGATCGGACACGGGGTGCGCAGTGCCAGGCACCGCTCCCTGAGTCATCCTCGAGAGGTTTCGTTGAGAGGGAACCGATCGGCGCGCAAGCGCGCCTCGCTCCGTTCGTCGGTCGTTCCGGGGCGGATCGAGCGTCTTCCGCATGCGTCGACCGCAACCCGAAGGTCGCGGCCGCTGGAGCCAGCGGCGGGACTCGAACCCGCAACCCCCTGATTACAAATCAGGAGCTCTGCCAATTGAGCTACGCTGGCCGGACCAGAAGGCCGTCGCCGGAGTGGCTCACCGGCAGCCCGACGCAGGTGCCCACGGGTCACGTGAGTACTTGCCGGACGGCGAAGTGAGCGCAGGAGGATACGGATCCGCTCCCCGGAGTCAAGCACTCCGAATGGGAGGATCGGCCCGAGCCTGGCCGAGCGGGTCCGCCGGCTCGCTCAGACCTCGCGGGCCACCCGCAAGTAGGAGGCGTGCGCGCGCTCGATCTCGGCCAGTGTGTCGCCGCCGAACTTGTCCAGGAACGCGCGCGCCAACTCGAGGGCGATCACGGCTTCCCCCACGACGCTCGCGGCCGGCACCGAGGTCACGTCGGACCGCTGCCAGGTGGCCGGAACGCCCTCCAGGCTTTCGAAATCGACCGTGGGGAGGCCCCGGCGCAGGGTGGGGATCGGTTTCATCGCCACCCGGACGACGAGCGGCTCCCCGGTCGTGAGCCCGCCTTCGAGGCCGCCGGAGCGGTTCGTCGCGCGCCGGTAGCGCGTTCCCGAGGGCCCTGTTCCGCCGGGGGCAGCCTCGATCGCGTCGTGCGCTTCGCTGCCCCGTCGACGGGCGGTTTCGAATCCGAGCCCGAATTCGACGCCCTTCATGGCCGGGATCGAGAACAACGCGCCGCCGATGCGCGCCGTCAACCGCTCGGGTCCGCTCTGGTAGGAGCCGAGCCCGGGCGGCAACCCGAGAACTCGGACTTCGAAGACCCCGCCGAGCGTGTCCCCCGCTTCCTTGGCGGCGTCGACGACCGCCTTGGCTCGCGCGTCGAACGAGGGATCGAGCGCATAGAACTCGCTCGCGCCGCGCAGCGCCGCGCGTTCGGCTGCGCTGCGCGCGAACGCGGCCTCCGCGGCGTGGAGGTCGGCATCGACTTCCGCCAGCGCGACGACGTGCGCGCACAGCTCGACGCCGAAGTGCTCGAGCACTTGCCGCGCGATGCCGGCCAGCGCGACGCGCATCGCGGTCTCGCGCGCGCTGGCGCGTTCGAGCACGGCGCGCGGATCGCGCACGCCGAGTTTCAGACAACCGGCGAGGTCCGCGTGACCCGGTCGCGCGTTCGTCGGCACGGGCAGACGCTCGATCGTCGCGTCCTTGTTCACGAGCGACAGCGCGATCGGCGAACCCAGCGTGAGGCCGACGCGCAAGCCGGAGAGGATCTCCGCGCGATCGGTCTCGATGCGCATGCGGCCACCGCGACCGTAGCCACCTTGACGACGCGCGAGCTCGGCATCGATGCGCGCAGAATCCAGCGGAAATCCGGCCGGAAACCCTTCGAGGATCCCGACGAGCGCGGGCCCGTGGGATTCAC
>JAYTBY010000569.1:0-16235 GCA_043736755.1 Planctomycetota bacterium
GAGGGCCGCGTCGAGCCGCGCGTGCGGGAGATGCGCTATCTCTTGGCGCTCCTCCTGCTGCGCAAGCGCCGCATCAAGGTCGACCGGATCCTCCGCGACCCGGAAGGCGAGGCCATGCTGGTCCACCGCCCCCGTCGCAAGGAGTCGTTCCGTGTGTTCGTCTTCGACTTCACCGCGGAGCGGATGCAGGCACTGCGCGCGGACCTCGTCCTCCTCCTCGAAGGGGCTGAGCCGTCGTCGCGCGAGGGCGAGTCGGACGGCGCGCGCGGCGAGAGTTCGCGTCGCGACTCGGGGTCCGATGCGGGGTCCGATGCGGGGTCCGATGCGGACCAGCGCGAAGACGCGGACGCGGAGCCGGCAGCGCTCGTCGCGGCCCGGGGCTAGCAACTCGGCGGGACGCGAACCCAACGGAACGATCGATTTTCTTGAATCGTCCCAGAAATGGGAAACACCGTGGAGGCAGCTCGGGCAGGGGCCGGCCTTCACCGAACGACCACAATCCCTTGGGGCTATCCCCATCTGACAACGCGATGCCTGGGGTTCGACGCGCCGGACTGCACGCGGCGCCTTCCTCGTGGGGAGCCCGCGACGAGGACGGCGGCGGCGGGTCGCGCACGATCCCGTAGACAGGCGCGAAGTGGCACTGGAAGATGCCCCTGTGGTCGTCAGTGGGACAAAGTGGCACTGGGCTCGCCTTGCAGCGGGTCCGAATCGAAGATCTCGCCGCGCTGTGGCAGGTCTTGGAGGGCTGAACCGTGTTCCGCGGTGAGTCCAGCCACACGCTCGACCCGAAGTTCCGCTTGGTCGTGCCCAAGCGGATCGCGGACCACCTCGACTGGGTGGAGGCGGGTCCGACGACCTGCTTCCTGACCCGCGGTCAGGACCGCTGCATCTACATCTACTCGAAGGACGGTTTCGACCAGGCGATGTCGTCGCTGCGGCTCGCGCCCTTCACCGGTGAGGAGCAACGCGCCGTCTTGCGCGTGTTCCTCGCCAACACCTTCGAGATCGAACTCGATGGCTCGGGCCGCGTGCTCGTGCCCGAGAAGCTGCGTCCCCAACTCGGCGGAGAGCGCGAGGTCGTCGTGATCGGCAACAACGATCACGCCGAGATCTGGGGCAAGACAGCCTGGGAGCAATACCAATCCCGCAATGAAGGCCTCTTGGATCGCATCGATCGGATCCTCGGTGGCCAAGGGGGAGCGACCTGACCGGCGTCGGGCCTGCGAAGGGACGGGGGAAGTGTTCGACATGGAAACGGAGGAGCACACTGTGCGTGGAGCGCCCGGGGGGGAGTCTCCCCAGCACGTGTCCGTGCTCGCCGATTCCGTGGTCGGGCTCCTTCGCGGCCTGACGCCCGGTCTCCTATCGGGCTGGATCGTCGATGCGACGGTCGGCCTGGGTGGGCACGCGGAACGCGTGCTGGATGCACTGCCCGAAGCACGCGTGCTCGGCAGTGATCGCGATCCGCGCGCGTTGGAACATGCAGCAGCACGATTGGCTCGCTTCGGTTCCCGCGCGCGACTCGTGAATGCGCGGCACTCCGAACTCGCGCGGGTCGTGCGCGAAGATCTGCGTGAGAAGCCGTCGGCCTTCCTCTTCGACCTGGGTGTGTCTTCGATGCAGATCGACGAAGCCGAGCGCGGCTTCAGCTTCCAAGCGGACGGACCGCTCGACATGCGTATGGATCCGGGCCTCGACCGAACAGCAGCCGACATCGTGAACCACTGGGACGAACGAGACTTGGCCGACCTCTTCTTTCACGAGGGGGGTGAGGGTCGTTCACGCGCCGCTGCGCGCGCGATCGTCGCGGCGCGCCGTCGTGCGCCCTTCATGCGCACTGGTGCTTTGGCCGACTGTGTCGCGCATGCGTTCGGTGGACTCGGTGGCAAGACGCATCCGGCGACGCTCGTTTTTCAGGCGTTGCGCCGCGCAGTGAACCAAGAAGGTGAAGAGTTGGCCGCGGCGCTCGCAACCTCAGAACGCGAACTCGCGCCGGGCGGTCGACTGCTCGTCATCGCATTTCATTCGGGTGAGGACGCCGTCGTGAAACGCCACCTCGCGTCGCTCGCACGAGCGGGCCGCTACGAGCTCCTCACCAAGAAGCCCATCGAGGCCGATCAAGCCGAGCGTCGCGCGAACCCGCGCTCGCGATCGGCGAAGTTGCGCGCGGCCGAGCGCGTGAACACGGCGCACATCGACGGCGTCGAGTCGCCGCTCGGGCGGGAAGGACGACCGTGACGCGCTCGATCCTCGTCGGCGGGCTGCTGTGCGCCTCGTTGATCCTCGGGATCCTCACCGCGATCGTGCAGTCGCACAATCGAGCGGAAGGCGCGCGCCTCGACGGACTGCGCGAAGACTGCCTACTACTCGAAGCCGTGCACGGCGCTCAGCGTGCGACGATCCTCGAACTCGATCACGGTCCGCTTCCAGCACTGCCGAACGAGACGGATCTCCGGGCCAAGAATGCCCAGCGCGCGCGAGGTGCGGAGTGATCAACCCCGAACCGAAAGTGGTCGCCGCTTCGTCGCGTGTGGGGCTGCGCCCCGGGCTCGTCTTCCTGTCGATTGGCGGGATCCTGGCCTTGGTCGCGGCGCGCACCAGCGTGATCGCGCTCGCGGCCGAGGGCGAGCAGCCGGCGAACTTGCGTCGCTTGCCCGTGCTCTCCGCGGGCTTCGATCTGTGCGACGCGGGCGGCGTGCCGCTGGCCGGATCCGCGGAGTACATCGAACTCGTCGCGTCGCCGAACGCGATGTGGCAAGCCCACACGCCCGACACGATGGCGCGACTCCTCGCGACGGCTCTCGGCGAACCCGACGCAGCCGGCGACTTGATCGAGCGCATGCTGCCCGACGAATCGCCCGGCGGCTGGATCACCTGTGCGGTCGAGCCGCTCGTGCTCGACACGGCACAAGCCTCGCGCGTGCAGCGCTGGATCGCGGCCGCGAGCTTCGATCCGGAACTCGCGCCGGCACCCATGCGCGGCTTCATGCTCGCGCGCGGTTCGGCATCGGGCGAGTACCGCGTGCAGTGGCACCCGGCGACGGCGTTGTCCGAGGCCGAACGGCTGCGCCACGGCTTCGACAAGCCGCGCGACTGGTCGCGTCGCCTGGCCGCGGGGCTCCTTTCCGCGGTCCGCGGCGACGCCCCGGACGCCGAGCGCGCCGACGAAGAGCAGCGTCAACGCGACCACGAGAGCGTCTGGCGCGCTTTGATGCCGACCCAGTTCCGCGTCGTGAAGAAAGACGTTCCGCCGGCTCGCGCGCCGGCTCTCGCCGCCGTCCTCAAGGACGAACGCGTCCAACCCATCCAGATGGAATTGCGCCGCAACGCTCGGCGCGTCTATCCCGTTCAGGGTCGCGAGAAAGGTGCGTCGACGCCGCTCGCCGTCCTCGGTCGATGGAGCACGCTCGAGGCCGATGACGCGCGCAAGAACGCGATCGGTCGCCTCGGTCTCGCGCATGACAACGCGGGGTGGACCGACGCGGATCGCGCTCAATTCACCGAGCTTTCCGAAGCACTCGTCTATCAGCCGAGTCCGACCAGCGGCCTCGAACTCTTGAGCTGGAACGTGCTCGCATCCGAGGATTTCGACTGGGTCGGTCGGCGGTCGGAGGAGTACACGTTCCTTCGCAACCAAGCGCCGCGACGACCGTTGCACCGCTACTTCCAAGAGCTCGTGCCCGGCGATCCGACCCCGCGCGTGATCACGACGATCGAGATCGGGCTGCAGCGCCGCGTGCGCCAACTGCTCGAGGAGACCGTCGCGAGGCACCGACCCGCGCTCGCGCAAGCGATCGTCGTCGACATCGCGACGGGAGACGTGCTGGCGGTCGACGCGATCGACGTGTATGGCATCGGAGGATTCGTCCCCACGATGCACACGTTCACGCCCGGCTCGACGTTCAAGGTACCGGTGATGGCGTGCGCGCTCGAAGAGGGCGTGATCCGACCGGAGACGCGGTTCGATTCGGAGAACGGCAAGTTCCGTATCGAGGGGCGACCGATCCGTGAGGCCGAGGGCGGCGACGACAAGGGCGTCGTCAGCGCGGCCGAGGGCCTCGCGTACTCGATCAACGCGGTGCTCGTCCAGATCGGCACGCGCATGGACGACGACGCTTTCCATGCTCGGCTCGCGGGTCTCGGCTACGGCCGTCGACCTGTTGTCGGGCTCGGCCACGAGCGGGCCGGGATCTTCCACGCACCGCCGTGGAAGAAAAAGCTCACGCAGGCATCCGTGTCCTTCGGCCACGAACTCTCCGTGACGTTGTGGCAGCACGCGCAAGGGCTCGCGACTGTGCTTCGCGGTGGTCACTTCCGGCCGCTGCGCGTGGTCCGCGCTGTCGAATGGAACGGCCGACGCGAGGAGATCGCGCTGGTCGAAGACCACGAGTTGCAGGGCCACGATCCGCTCGGGCAAGCGGCCTGCAGCGAAGTCCGCGACATGATGCGCCTCGGCGCGACGATCGGCACCGGCCGCACCGTTTCGAAGCCGTTGCAAGCTGCCCGAGCCGACGTCGGCACGAAGACGGGGACGGCCGAGAAGGTCAGGACCGAGCTGTGTCTGCACCTCGAGCTGCAGCACAACCTGGAGCACGGCTGTCGCGGCGCGAAGGCGTGTCGCCAAGCGCTGGTGGGTAGTGGCAAGCCGCCGCACCGGAGCTGCTACACGAGTTCGATCTGCGCGTTCGGACGACTGCCCGAAGGTGGGCGTGAAGTCATGGTCCTCGTCGTCGTCGACGAGCCGCGCAGCAACAGGCACTTCGGTTCCGAAGTCGCTGGTCCGGCTGGAATCGGGATCCTGCAAGAGGCGCTCGGGCTCACGAGCATCGGCGAAGTCCCGCTCGAGGTCGGGGCCGATGGGTTCCACACGATCGGCGCCGTTCAGGCCGACGAGTCGGGTGATCAACCGTGGGCGGAGGCCTCAGATGCGCCTCGCTGATCTCGTTCGTGAAGTGGGCGGCGCTGCGAGCCGCGACGCCTCCGCTCCGATCCGCGGCGTGCAGCTCGACAGTCGCCTCGTCGCGCCGGGAGATCTGTTCTGCGCGCTCAGCGGTTCGCGCGAAGACGGCGCACGGTTCGCGGCCGACGCCGCGCGTCGCGGTGCGGTCGCGGTCCTCACGGATCGCGAGATCGACGTGCCCGCGGGCGTGGGTTCGTGGATTCACACGTCAGCGCGCCGCGCGGCAGGCGAAGCCGCCGCACGTATCCTCGGTTCACCGTCCCGCGGCATGTTCGTCGCGGGTGTCACCGGCACGAACGGCAAGACGACGGTCGCGCACCTCGTTGGTCATCTCCTCACGCGTGCGGGACGACGACCGGCCGTGCTCGGAACGGCAGGAAATCGCTTGGCCGATGGCGTCGTCGTGCCCGCCACGCACACGACGCCCGATGCGCCGGCACTTCAGCGGCTCGTCGCGCGCCACAAAGAACTCGGTGGCGACTCGCTCGTCATGGAGGTCAGTTCGCACGCGCTCGATCAGGAGCGCACGGCGGGCCTCGACTTCGACGTCGCGATCTTCACGAACCTCACACGCGATCACCTCGACTACCACGGGGACCTCGAGTCCTACACGCGCGCCAAGGAGCGGCTCTTCGCACAGCTCCGCCCGGGCGCGACTGCGGTGGTGAACGCCGACGAACCGGCCTCGGAGCGAATGTCCGCCGCAGCACGCGCGCGGAACGCCGAGGTCGTGACTTACAGCGCACGCTTGCGTGGCGATCTCTGCGCCTCGGAACTTCGCTCGAGCCTACGTGGTACGCACCTGATCCTGCATGGGATGGGGATCTCGCGGACCAGGCTGTGGCTCCCGTTGGCCGGGCGATACAACGTCGAGAACGCTTTGGCCGCCGCCGCGTGTGCGCTCGTGTCGGGGGCGAGCCCTTCCAGCATCCTGGAAGGGCTCGCCAACGCGCCGAGTGCGCCTGGTCGTCTGGAAGTCGTGCCCACGAACGGACGCGGTTTCACCGTGCTCGTCGATTACGCGCACAGCGAGGACGCACTGGACAACGTGTGCCGCACGTTGCGCCAGGCGCTCGAAGTCCCCGCATCGGAGGAGTCGGGTGCCGCGACGCTCGGCAGCGGCTCCGTCGCACGGAGTGGTCGCCTCATCGTCGTCTTCGGAGCCGGCGGCGATCGCGACAAGGGCAAGCGCGCGCCGATGGGGCGCGTCGTCAACGAACTCGCCGACCTAGCGATCGTCACCAGCGACAACCCGCGCAGTGAAGACCCCGAGCGCATCCTGTCCGACATCGTGCTCGGCATGGATCCGAAACGCGCCACGCGCATCGTCGAGTCGGATCGACGTCGCGCGATCGAGATCGCCTGCGGCGAAGCGCGCGCGGGTGACGTCGTCTTGATCGCTGGCAAGGGCCACGAAACGACGCAAACCATCGGGACCGAAGTCCATTCCTTCGACGACCGCGCCGTGGCGCGTGAGGTGCTCGGTTGAACTCGTTCCGCATCCAAGACGTGCTCGCGGCGACCCGTGCGACCCTCGTTTCCGGCGACGCGCGTCGGCTGTGCTCGGGCGTGAGCACCGATACGCGCACCGTACAGCCGGGCGAGCTGTTCCTCGCGTTGCGCGGACCGAGCCACGACGGAAACCGTTTCGCGCGCGCAGCCGCCGACAAGGGTGCTGCGGGAATCGTGCTCGAAGCCGCCGACGGAAGCGTGCCCCCCGAAGCGACGCAGGTCGGTCGCGACGTGCCCGTCCTCCTGCATCCCGACCCCCGCGTGATGCTGGCCGAGTTGGCACGTTGGCATCGCTCACGCATTCGCGCTCGCGTGATCGGAGTCACCGGTTCCTGCGGCAAGACGACGACGAAGAACATGCTCGTCGAGCTGCTCGGCTCGCGCATGACGACCATTGGCTCGCCGAACTCGTTCAACAACGACGTGGGCGTGCCGTTGACCCTGTTCCTCGCGGACGACGCCACCGAAGCGCTCGTCGTCGAAATCGGCACGAACGGTCCGGGCGAGATTGCGCGCCTGTCCGAGATCGCGCGCCCCGATGCCGGCATCGTCACGACCGTCGGAGCCGCACACTTGGAAGGTCTCGGGTCGGTCGAGGGTGTCGCTCACGAGAAGGGAGCGCTCGTCGCAGCGATCCCCGAAGACGGTTTCTGTGTCCTGAACGCCGACAATCCGTGGACGCGGACGCTGAAGAAGCGTGCGCGCTGCCGAGTGTTCACGTTCAGTCTCGACGGCGAAGGGGATCTCGACGCGCGCGACGTGTGGTTCCACCCGGGCGGGACGACGTTCCGACTAGGCGGGCGCGAAATCACGTCGCCGCTGCTCGGATTGCACAACGTGCAGAACCTCCTCGCGTCGCTCGCGGCGTGTCGCGGACTCGGGCTCGAGCTCGATGAAGTCCTTCCGGCTGTCTCACGCCTGCGCGCCGGCCGCGGTCGCCTCGATCGCATCCAGTGCGGGCGCTACACGTTGATCGACGACAGCTACAACGCGAACCCGGAATCGGCGCGTGCGAGCGTGCGGACACTCGCCGGTCTCCATGGGCACCGTCGCCGCGTCCTCGTGCTCGGTGACATGCTCGAACTCGGGGCGCTCGCGCCCGAACTGCACCATGAAATCGGCGTCGACGCCGCGAAAAGCGGCATCGATCTCTTCGTCCTCGTCGGCGAGCTGGCACGCGCGGCCGCGGCGGGCGCGCTCTCCGCGGGCCTGCCCGCGTCGCGTGTGCTGCACCTCGCCGACACAGACGAGGCGATCGCACGAGTTCCGTATCTCGTCGAGACCGGTGACGTCGTCCTCGTGAAAGGCAGTCGTCGCACGGGCCTCGACCGCCTCGTCCAAGTTCTCGTCGAGCGCGAACGCGCGGGGAACGCGGCCTGATGTTCCCCGGCATCTTCGACGACACGTTCGGCGTGCACCTGTTCGGCTACATCTCCTTCCGTATGGCGATGGCTGCGCTGACCGCGTTCGCATTCGCGATTCTGTTCGGCCGACCGACGATCGCGTGGCTCTCCGCCAAGAAGGTGCGCGAAGGGGTGAAGGGCGACTCCGCCGAACTCGACGCCGTCACGCAGAAAAGCGGCAAGCGCGACACGCCCACGATGGGCGGTAGCTTCCTGGTCGCGTCGCTGCTCGCGTCCGTCGTCTTGTGGGGACGCCTCGACAACATCCACGTCGTACTGGCGATCATCCTGACGCTGGGCCTCGCCGCCACAGGGTTCACCGACGACTTCAAGAAGCTCACGGTGCTGAAGTCGAAAGGTCTCTCGCCGCGCGCGAAGATGGTCGGCCTCACGATCGCGACGCTGTTCGCCGTCGGCGGCTTCGCCTACTACGCCTGGAGCACGGGTCGCTGGACGCTGCTCGACCTCTTCCCACCGATCTTCAAGGACGCGCGGATCGAGCTCGCCGCGATGGGACTGTTCGGCGTCCTCGTGTTCATCGCCTTCCAGTGGTTCGTCGTCGTCGGCACGAGCAACGCGTGCAACATCACGGACGGACTCGACGGTCTGGCCGCGGGTTGCATGATCATCGCCGGGCTCACGCTCTCCGTGATGTGCTACGTCACAGGTCGACCGGACTGGTCGCTCTACCTCGGACTCCCGCACGTCAGCGCAGCCTCCGAGATGGCCGTCGTCGGCGGCGCGATGTGCGGCGCGTGCATGGGCTTCCTCTGGTACAACGCGCATCCGGCACGCGTTTTCATGGGCGATTCAGGCTCGCTGCCGTTGGGCGGTCTACTCGCGTGGATGGCGATCGTCGCCAAGCAAGAGCTCGTGTTGCCGCTGCTCGGCTTCGTGTTCGTCGCCGAACTGGCCTCGAGTTTCCTCCAGACGTTCTGGTTCAAGCGCTCGGGTGGCAAGCGCATCTTCACCATGGCGCCCATCCACCACGGGTTGCAGGTGAAGGGCGGCATCTTCAAGCCCGGCGCGGCGCCGTGGCCGGAGACCCAGATCGTGACTCGTGCGTGGATCGTGGCCGCACTGTGCGCCATGGCGAGCCTGTCCCTCCTCAAGGTGCGGTGACATGGCGCGCTTCAAAACCGTGGCGGTTCTGCCGCCGGGGACGATCGTCCCGCGCGAGAAGCAGCTCACGCTGCTGGATCGGCTCGAGGACTTGCGCGTGCGTTCGCGCGAGATCGATCCGACCGAACCGGCCGTCCGTCTCTTCTGGATCGTCCTCACGATCTCGGGGCTCGGACTGATCATGCAGGCGAACCACGCGGCGACGACGCAGTCGCCCGAGGCGTTCTGGGGTGGTCTATGGAGCCAAGCGTTCTTCCGCTCCGCTGCACTCGTCGCTCTGCTCGTCGGCTTCCGCCTGGGGCCTGATCGCGTGCGACGCTTCATCCCGGCACTGGTCGTCGTGTCGATCGTCGCACTCGCGCTCGTCTACGTGCCCGGCATTCCGTCCGCGGTGAACGGCTCGCGACGTTGGTTGCCTCTGCCGGGTGGCCTCACGTTCCAGCCCTCCGAGATAGCGCGGATCGTGCTGATCCTGTGGGTGGCGGATCGCTGCATCCGCCTCGACAATGACGTCACGGACTGGAAGCGCGGCGTGTGGCCGATGCTGCGCTTGGGTCTCGTCGTGTTCACGCTGATCGTGTGCGAGACGGACTTGGGCGGGTCGCTCCTCTTCCTGACCTGCTTCTTGATCACGATGTGGGTCGGCGGCGCGCGTCTCGCGCACCTCTCGGGCCCCTTCGTCTTCGCGGCCGGCGCGGCGGCAATCGCGCTGCTCACCGGCGTTTCCTACGTCAGGAACCGCATCGAAATGTGGCTCGGCCACGCGCAGAACGACCAAGTCGTGCGCTCGACGGAAGCGATCGCAAGTGGCGATTGGCTCGGCGTCGGACTGGGTCAAGGGCTCTTCCGCAACGCGGGCGTGCCGTACCTCGAATCCGACTACGTGTTCGCGCTCGTCGGTGAAGAGCTCGGGCTCTTCGGCCAGCTCGCACTCCTCGTCCTGTTCCTGGCTTTCCTGTGGTACGCGCTGCGGCTCGTGCTCTCGATCCAGGATCGTTACTCCGCGTTGTGCTGCTTCGGCTTGCTCTTGTCCGTCGCCCTTCAAGCGATGGTGCACCTGCAAGTCACGAGCGGCCTCGCTCCGCCCAAGGGCATGACCTTGCCCTTCGTTTCTCACGGCGGCACGTCCCTAGTCGTGTCGTCGCTCGCGGTCGGTCTCGCCCTTGGCGCAGCCCGTCCGCGCAACCCTTCCAATTCCGTTCCCGATACCAGAGCGGCGCGAACCGCCGCCTAGCCCCGCCCCCCGATCATGCAACAGATCGAACGTTACGGCGTCATCGCCCTCGTCTTCCTCCTCGTCACGATCGTCGCGATCTCGTTCTGGGGTGACAGCAAGTCGCCCGGGTTCTGGTCGCGCCTCACCGGCAAGAATCAGCCGAAGCCGGCTGAAGTCACTCATCTCGAAACACCCATTCTGCCGCCGCAGATCGCCGATCCCAACCTGCTCCTCAGTGCGGGTGCGCCGCTCTCCGCGCCGGAAGCGATCGGGTCGCTCGGCGGTCCGCAACCGATCACGCCGATCGATGCGCCGGGCATGGGCCTCTCCACGCTGCAGCCGCCGGACGGGTCGGTCGCCATCGGTCAGCAGCAACCGCCCGCGATCGTGCCCGGCTTGGTTGCACCGCCCAAGAGCGCGGCGCCGATCGTGGCCCCGTCGGCACTGACGGGCTCCAACGAGTACGTCGTGCAGCGCGGCGACTCGCTGGCGCGTATCGCGAAGAACCGGCTCGGCGCCGAATCGCGCTGGCAGGAGATCGCGGCGTTGAACTCCGGGATCAATCCGAAGTCGCTCTCCGTCGGGCAGAAACTCCAGATGCCCACGGGTGTCGCGCCGAACGTCCCGAACCAGGGCCCGACCAAGTCGACGCCGAAGGCTAGCCCCAAGGTCAGCACGAAGTCGCTCGCGCCGAACGCGGCGCCCGAGAAGAGCGAGAAGCCGGTCAGCGGCGCGCGCACGTGCACGGTTCAGAAGGGCGACACGCTGCGCTCGATCGCGCGCCGTGAACTTGGGAACGAGAAGCGTTGGAAGGAGATCGCGAGTCTGAACCCGAGCGTCGACCCGTCGAAGCTCGCGATCGGGATGCGCGTCAAGCTGCCCAAGGCCGGTGGCGAACTGATCGCGGCAGTCGCGAAGCCGACGGCGACGAGCAAGCCGACGGTCCGATGAAGGCTGGCTGTCGGCTGACGCTCCTCAGCGGATGCGTGCTCGTGGCTGCACTCGTATGCCCAGAAACGGCACGAGTCGTCCTCGAGGATCTGATTGGTCCCTATGCGGTGCGTGGTGACGCGCTCGACACGGACTTCGCTCACGTTCCCCTCATCCAGGACGAAGAGGACTTCGCTCGTGACGTCGACGGCGATGCCGATTTCGAGAGCGCGCACGACGCGCCCTGACGCTGGCGCCGACGCCGTACGAAGCCTGCGCACCCTGCGCGTTGCCTTCGTCGGCGGCGGTACGGGCGGACACGTCGTGCCCGGATTGCACCTGCTCGCGGACGCTTGCGCGCGCGAGGAGGTTCCGCGGGACCTCCTGTGGTTCACGAGCGGAAGGCCGGTCGAGGAACGCGTTTTCGCGGGGTCGAGCGCGCTTCTCGTGCGCGTGCCCCACGAGCGCGTCGCCTTGCAGCTGGAAGGTCGCGGTGGTGGAGCACCATCGCGAGCAGGGCTGGCCTTGCGTGCGCCGGCTGCGGTCGTCGCCGCGCGTCGCGCCCTCGTCGCGCACAGGTGCCAGATCGTGCTCGGGCTCGGCGGCTTCACGTCGTTACCCGTCGTCGTCGCGGCGCTCGGACTCGGAATTCCGGTCGCGTTGCTCGAGGTCAACGCGGTTTCGGGCGCGGCTACGAAGTGGCTCGGACGCATCTCGGCGCGCACGTTCCATGCGTTCGCCGGCAGTGCGACGAATCCAGCGCGAGACGTCTGGACCGGACCGCCGCTCCCGCCCGACATGGTGCAAGGGGCAGCCGAACCCGGTGTCACACGACGTGCACGCATGGCGTTGGGCTTCGATCCGGACCAACCCGTCCTCGTGGTCCTCGGCGGAAGCCAGGGCGCGAGCGCGCTGAACGCTTTCGTGCGCACCAACATCTCCCGACTGCACGCCGGGGGCGTGCAGGTCCTGCATCAAACGGGCCCAGGAAAACAGGGTGAGGCTGCGCTGCCCGTCGATGCGTATCGAGCCGTCGAGTACCTCGACCCGGTTCGCACGGCACTCGAAGCGGCGACGGTCGTCTTGTGTCGAGGGGGCGCTTCGACCCTGTGTGAAATCGCCGCGCTACGCATCCCAGCTTTCGTCGCGCCCTATCCGCGCGCGGCCAAGGATCACCAGACGAAGAACGCGCTCGAGCTCGGGCGCGGCGTGCGCCTGGTGCGCGATCACGAGTTGGGTGCCTGGACCGCCGACGCGATCACGCGACTCGCGGGCGACGAGGGCGCGACCGATCGAGCAGCGATGTCGTCCGAACTCGCGCGCGTGTTGCCTCTGGACGGCGCACCGCGCATCTGGCACGAACTCCGTGCGCTGGCACTCACGAACACATGAGTTGTCCACGTTTCGTGGACAGCGCGTGGACAACGCAACAGGCCGAGCACATGGAGAAGCCGACTTGATCGAGGAGATGGGAATCGGATCTCGCGGTGCGAAACCGCGTGCGTCGTTGCACTCGACCATCCCGTCGCGAGTGCATTTCTTGGGCGCCGGCGGTGCTGGAATGTCGGGCGCCGCGCTGCTGCTTCTGCAACGCGGGCACGTCCTGAGCGGACAGGATCGCGCCGATTCAGGCTTCGTCGAAGCACTTCGCGCACGCGGCGTGCCTATCGCGATCGAAGAGAGCGAGACGCGACACCTCCCCATCGATGTCGAGATGGTCGTGCGCTCCGCGGCGATCGGTCTCGACGATCCGCAGGTCGTCGAAGCGACGCGACGGGGGATCACGGTCCTGAAGTACGCCGAACTGCTCGGTCGCCTCGGTCCGGATCGCCGCACGCTGGCCGTCGCCGGCACGCACGGCAAGACCACGAGTTCGTGGCTTCTGTTCCATGCTCTGCGCAGCATCGCGCAGGCGGCGGGAGCGCGCTCACCGAGCGCCCTCGTCGGTGGAACGTGTCGGACGACCGGCTCGAACGCCGTCGCCGGTGATGTCGACGGTTGGTTCGCGTGCGAGGCTTGCGAGTACGACCGCTCGTTCCTCCAGCTCGCGCCCGAAGGCGCCATCGTGACGAACGTCGAGCCCGATCACCTCGACTACTACGGCACGTTCGAAGCGATCGAGGAGGCGTTCGCGCGCTTCGTCGACCGCGTGCATCCCGAAGGACTCCTCGTGATCGGCCGCGATGTCTCCCCGCGCGTCGAGGACGCGGCGCGCTGCTCCGTGTGGCGCCTCGGCCGCGAACTGCACATCGACTTGCGCGGTGAACAGCAGGGCCGCTTCCGATTTCGTTTGCGCGGTCCGGGTTGGGCCACGCCTGACGTCCAGATGGCGATCCCGGGATCGTTCAACGTCGACAATGCGGCGCTTGCGATCGCGCTCGCGGTGGCGATCGCGGGGCGCACGGAGAATCTCACGCCGGCGGAGTGCGCCGATGCCGCGGCGCGCGGCGTGCAGCGTTACGTCGGCGCGCTGCGCCGTTTCGAGCCGTGGGGAACGTACGGCGGCATCGACCTCGTCCACGACTACGCGCACCATCCGACCGAAGTGCGCGTGACGCTCGAAGCGGCGCGACGTTCGTTCCCGGGTAAGCCGCTCCACGTGCTGTTCCAACCGCACCAGCACAGCCGGACGGCACGATTCCTCGACGATTTCGTCGAGTCGTTGCGCGGCGCGGATCGCGTGCTCGTCGCCGACGTCTACGGCGCCAGGAAGCAGATCGATCGCGAAGCAGCTGGCGCGCCCGATCTCGTCGCACGTCTCCGGCGGGCCGGTGTCGACGCGACCCTGGCCGGAAATCCGTCCGCCGCGGTGAAGTTGCTCGCGCAAGGCTTGCCCAGTGCCTGCGCGGCGTTGATCCTGGGTGCTGGTGATATCGACCTCGCCAAGGATGAACTCCTCGAAACTGTGGCCTTGCGCGGCGCTGCCGCTCGCCCCGCTCGCGTCTAGGACCACGATGCGCGTCGGAGGACGCGCGGAGTGGCTCCTCGAACCGTCGACGCCGGAAGAACTTCGTGCTGCGATCGTCGCAGCGCGCGAAAGCGGCGTCGAACCGCGCATCCTGGGCGGCGGCGCGAACCTCATCGTCGGAGACGGTGTGCTGCCGGGCGTCGTGATCACGACGGACCGCATGAAACGCCTCTTCCGTCCGGTCGAGATGTCCGCAGGGCTCGCGACGGAGCTCGACGCGCGCATCGCGCCTTCGCCACGCGAGGAGGGTTTGCGCTTCGTCGCGTGGGCCGGCACGACACACCAGAAGCTCCTCACCTCCGCGTGCGAACTCGGCTGGAGCGGGCTCGAAGGTCTCGCCGGCGTCCCCGGTCACGTCGGCGGCGGTGTCGCGATGAATGCTGGCGGCAAGTGGGGTGGCATGTGGGACCAGGTCGAGCGCGTGCTCGTCGTCGACGAACAGGGCGAGCTGGTCGAACTCAGGCGCGAGCAGTGCTCACCGACCTATCGCAACGGCGGACTCGGTCGCAAGATCGTCGCGAGCGTGCTCCTCTGCTTCCGACTCGATTCGACGCAGGCCGTCAAAGAGCGTGCGCGCGAGTTCCTCCTCGCGAAGAACAAGGTGCAGCCCGTGTCGTTGTGGTCGGCCGGTTGCATCTTCAGGAACCCGGATCCGAAGCTCGCGGACGGTCGAACCGCCGGTCAGCTCGTGGACGCCGCGGGCTTGAAAGGCACGCGCATCGGTGACGCGGAAATCACCGACTTGCACGGGAATTTCTTCGTGAACCGCGGCCGGGCGACGGCGTGCGATCTCCTCGCGCTGATCGAACGCGCGCGCTCGGTCGTGGCCGACAAGACCGGCGTCGTCCTCGAGAACGAGGTCAAGGTCTGGCTCGCCGGGGCCTGACGGCGGCAGTCCCTTCGGAAAAGACTTCAGGGCACGACGGCGAAGCGCCGATCCCACGGATCGGTCCCGTTCCAACCGCTTCGGAGTCCTCCTCGTGCCCAATCTCCTCGCGTCGATCTTCTTCGGACTCGTTGTGCTCGCCTCGAATGTCGAGGCCCAGATCCTGGCCCTCAGGGATCCGGCGAAATCGCACGCGATCGCCGTGCCGCGTTCGGCTCGGACGCCGTCGGACGATGCGGTACGCGCGTTCGCGTTGTCCTTCGAGGACGCCGTCCGACGCGGTGCACGGGACGAGGCCTTCGTACTGTTCGATCACCCCGCGCTCGTCGAGCGCGCCATGAAGAGCATCCCTGCACCTGAGAAGGTGAAGAAGTCGTTCCGAGAGGGTGCGCGCGCGGCCTGGAGCGGGGATGCTGGTCCGATCGGCTCCGTGCTCGCTACCGTCGCGGGAGGCGGAACGCTGCGCTGGTTGCGCAACGGCGATCGTGACGGCGAGCGCACGCTCGTCTTCCGTCTGACGCGCGCTGACGCGAGCGCGCCCGAATACCTCGAGATCGTCCTGGCTTCGCGCGGAGACAAGTCCGCGACGGCGGTCGACGCGATTTCGAGTGCGGACGGCGCGTCTCACGCGCACGTCCTGCGTCGCTGGTTGCTCGCGCTCGTCGCCGATCTGGGACGGACGCTACCGGAACGAATCGCCGGCGAAGATCGTGCGTTCGCGCTGGCGGGTCGCTCGTTCGAGACCATCGATCTGGCGTTCGAAAGCGGGCGGAGCGCGGACGCGCTGACGGCTTGGGGGCAGCTGTCCGAGGTCGTGCGCAAAGATCCGGCCGTCGTGCTCGCTCGACTGCGCGCAGCGCTCGCGGCCGGGACGAAGATCTTCGACGCGGCGCTCTTCGAAGCGCGCGGAACCTCAGGAACGAATACGGTTGTCGAGCTCTTCGCTGTGGACGTCGCCATGGCGACGAACCGGCCAGCCTTGGCCTTGGTTGCGATCGACGGGCTCGTCGCGGCGGGAGCAGCCGACCCCTACCTCGACGCCTTGCGTGGATCGATCTTGCGCGAACTCGATCGTGACGACGAAGCGCGCACCGCCTGCCGTCGCGCCGTTTCGGCCGACCCGATGCTCGAAGAGGCGTATTGGACGCTACTCGGTCTAGCGGTCGAGGGCGAGCGGCACGAGGAGGCGCTGACGCTCCTCACGTCGATGGACGACCGCTTCGAGATCGACTGGC
>JAYTBY010000570.1:0-3254 GCA_043736755.1 Planctomycetota bacterium
GATGCGGCGCGCGCAGGTGCTCTGAGGGCCAGTGCCTCAGAGCGTCTGCCGCCTGATTCGCGAGTTCCTCAAGATCCAGATTCTCGATCAGCGGCATGCCCATCGCGACCAGTGCGAGCACGTGAAGCGGCGAGTTGATGCCCGCGACGGAGGTCGGCGTGGTGTCGGTCCCCGACTCATCCCCCAGCACCGCGACGCCACGGGCATGCAGCCATGCCGCGGTCGTGGGATGGATGCCGGCCGAGCGCTCGACCTTCGCGGCGAGTGCCTGCGCGGACCAGCGCCCGCTGCGGACGAGCACGATGTCACCGGCGCCGATCCGCACGCCGCTCTGCTTCTCCCATGCTTCGAGGTCCCGCGCGGTGATGGCACCGCCGGGCGCGACGTAGTCCACGCCCCGCAACGCGGGCAGGTCGACGAGCACGCCGCGGCCGATCACGCCATCGCGCATGGTGGCGATGGAGTTGCGCGACTGACCGACCGGCGGCGCGTGCGTCACCGGCGCGTTGTTGTAGCCGCGGCCGCGATATGCGGGCATGTGCGACAACGCGTCGATGTGCGTGTAGCCCCAGCCGTGGTAGAACAGCGTCGTGCGTTCGCCTGCCCAGAGCGACGTTCCGTCGCTCGGGCCGAGCGCACTGTCCGATACGAGCAGCACCTCGACGGAGATCGGGCCAAAGCCGCCCTCCGGCTGGCCATGTACCATCTCCCGCGCGAGCGAGACGGTGGCGCCGGTGCGCACCTCAGCCGATGCTGCACGCCGGACTGCCGGGGTGATGAGATTCAGTGTTCCGCGCTCGTCGTCGACACCCCAACGGCCGGCGTTGTCGACCTGCTTGAAGAGCGCATCGAAGTCGGCACGCGCCATGGGCTGCACGCCCTGCGCGGCCAGCTGGAAGGGCAGCGCCAGGCAGAGGAGCGCGATCGTGGTCGCTGCGACAAGTGAGCACCTATTCATCTTCTCATCCTCGGGAGTCGTGTTCTGTGGCGACGGACGGCTGCAATAGAACGCGCGGTCGGGAGCGTCGGATAAGCCCTATCGAGGGTACAGAGCGAGCCGCCATCTTTCCCGAACGATGTCCACGATCCCTGCAAGACTCCGCGACGCCCTCGCCGATCGATACACGATCCTGCGCCCCCTCGGTGCCGGCGGCATGGCGACGGTGCACCTCGCGCGCGACCTCAAGCATGATCGCGATGTCGCCGTGAAGGTGCTTCGCGCGGACGTGGCTGACGCGCTCGGTCGTGAGCGCTTCGTGCGCGAGATCCGCCTTGCCGCGCGACTCACGCATCCGCACATCCTCCCGCTGCACGACTCCGGCGAGGCTGATGGATTCCTCTTCTTCGTCATGCCCGTGGTGGAGGGGCAGACGCTCCGCGACCGGTCACCTTCAAGCCACCGCGTACGGGGACCTCGGTGCCGTCGAGCAGGCCGATCCTGCGACTGAAGAAGGGACGGACGTCGTCGCCGAGTCCGAGCCCGAAGTCGAAGATGTCGGCGCCCTGCAGGAAGAAGGTGCGCTTCTCCGGAAAGACGACGGGGAAGCGCGTGAGGTTCGTTCGACGCGAGTCGACCTCGGTCTCAGCGAAATCGGTGTTCACGGTGAGCGACGCGAGCGTGTTGGCGCCGAGTGCCTGTGGAGCGTCGAGGCTCATCGCTCGGCAAGGGTCGTGCGCGTGCCGTCATTCTCGATCCGCACGATCGCTCGGTCGCCGGTCGCGCAGAACACCATGCGCCCCTCGCGGTCCAGTGTGATGCCATTCGATCCTCTACTGCGAAGGAACATCCCCCCGTTAACGGAGCCAGAGGGTTGCGGCCCGTCGGGTCCCGTGTAGCCGCTACGGGCAAGGTGGATCGAGAGCGTGTCGCCCTGTCGCCATTTGTAGATCGCGTTCGAGGGAATATCGCTGAACAGCAGATACCCACCGTCGTCGTCGATCCAAAGCGGCCCTTCAGCGAGTCCGAACTGCTCCTCCTGCAACATCTCTAGCTGGGCGGCCGAAGAAATGACCTGATCCAATGCGGGGTCGAGTCGCTCCACAACGAGAGATCGCGCGGGCGTGCTGGCGTTTCTCGTAAGAGGTGCGCCGGTTCCCGCATGCTGGCACCCAGTGAGGAACACAGTGAGGGCCAACAACACTGGTCCCGTTCGGCACTTGTGTCCTGCCATCGCGTCGCGCATGGGTTTCCCTGGGAAGCGAACACGCTCAGCTATCACCAACGCTAGCAAATCGTGATGTCGATGCGCTTGCTCACGCGCTACCGAAGATGCTTCCAGTTCGCTGCGGCAAGCAGCAGGGCACCGGTCATGAGCAGATTGCCGCGAGCCGGCTCCCCAACGATCAGCGCGCCGACTATCGGAACGGCCCAAGCGAACACGATCACGAGCACTCCAGCGCGTTGTAGACGCCATAGCATGGCACCGCCGAGAGCGATTCCCGCCCCAGCGACGGCACCGATGAGCAAGGTGAATAGTTGCGAGTCCTCGCCAGTCGCCTGGGGCAAGCCGGCTGCCAGCGCGACAAGGAGGGTCAGCACGCCGACGACGATTGCGAGCGTGCTCGCAATGCGCACCCCAACAGGAGTGGGCGCGGCTTGAGCAGACGATTCGATTGGCGCAGTCATCAAAGGACCCGCTCTATGCGGCGCGAAGAAGTCCGATTCTGAGTAGTCGGGGACAGTAGTGTCCGGTCTATTTGCGAGTGGGCGGTCGTAAAGTCAATGGTGAGGGCAAGTTCCGCGATTGTAAGGGTGTCCACGATTTGAAATCATCGTCCGGCACGGCACCAAGGCGATGCGGGGGTGCGCACGCTCGGCTACGCCGACGTCTTTCGCATCGTGGCCTTCGCCCAACTCACGTGGCGCGAGTCACTGCGCGACATCGAAGTCTGCTTGGCCGCCAATCAGACCAAGCTGTTCCACATGGGACTGCAGGCGCCGCTGGCGCGCGCGCCGCTGGCCGATGCGCTGCATGCGCGCGACTGGCGCATCTACCACGCCTTGGCGCAGCGGCCGAGGAGCCTTGATGCGCCGCTGCTGGCTGCGCTCCGTGAAGACCGTGTGCCGGTCTTCAGCGTATGCAACGGCAGGCGCCTCGATGCACCCTCCGTGTCTGTGAAGGTCGCGAAGCGCGAAGGTGAGTGGGTGTTCACGAACGTCATCTTCGGCGACGGGGATGATCTCTTGGCCATGCTGAAGCGTCAGTCCGAAGATCGTGCGAAACCGATGACGAAGTCGCTCCCCACCGCCTAAC
>JAYTBY010000571.1:0-7079 GCA_043736755.1 Planctomycetota bacterium
AGCGGCCCGCTCGCACCGGCGGGTGCGAGCGGATCCACGTACGTCACGGTTGCGCGCAAGCTGTGTGTTCCCGCCGTCTCGAAGGCGTGAGGGGCCGAGAAGTTCTCGCCCTCGAACGCGCGCGTCGGATCGCCGGGCACGGTCGCGAGAATGCGGTCACCCACGCGGTACTCGACGCGCGCCACGCGCAAGCCGAGCGTACCGCCGCGCTCGGCCAGGACTGAGTCGGAGAATCCGTCGATCCACAGCACCGTCGCGACCGAGCCGGACGCGCGGAAACGAATGGCCTCGGTCGGGTCGATCTGTTCGCGCGCACTGTAGACATCACTCGACGTTGCGACGGTCGGGCGCGAGGCGCGTTTCAAGAACAGGACGGCGAAGCAGGTGTCGGATTCGTCCTGGAACGAGTGGGCACCGCCGACGCCGAAAGGCTTCGCGGTGCCGAACGAGCCGTTGTCCGATTGGTTCTTCAAGAACCAGCGCGCGCCCTCGCTGTACCAATCGCGGTTGCCGATCTCTTCGATGTCGAGCAAGGTGCCGACGCGTTCCACGCCGTAGAGCGCGTAGTAGTGCCAAGCCTCCGCGCCGCCGGTGTTGTTCTCGGGGGTGTAGTGCGCATCGAGCCACGACTGCCCCGAGCGAGTGGCACGCTCGGCGTTCGCGAGACGCTCGCCACGCAGTCTGTTGCCGAGTGCTCCGCGCGCGATCTCGAGCACGGACACGCCGGCGGCCGTCATCGAAAGACAGATCTCGCGGCCGGGCGCGTAGCGGAAACCCGCGGCCGGAGCACGGGCGGCTTTCTTGGTTGCGGGGCCGGCTTCCACCGGGCTCTCTTGCAACGTCAACGTGCGATCGATGATCTCGGTCCACACCTTCTCGGGCGTTTCAACGCCGGCGTGACGCGCTGCGCGTAGACCCAGTACGGCGTACTGCGTGTTCGAGAGGTCGCGCTCGCTCGGTTGTTCCAGCCAGCGAGCGAAACCATCCTCTTGCGCGTTCGGGTAACCCCACTCGCCGCCCTCGTTCCAGCTCGCGATCGTCCGTGCGATGCGTTCGATGCGCGGGCGCCGCTCAGGCTCGCGCAGCGCTTCGTAGGCCATCGCGAGCAAGCCCGCCGTGTAGGTTTCCGTCGGCTCGACCCGATCGAGGAAGAGGAAGGCTCGCTGGACCGACGGATGGTCGGCGGGCAGTCCCGCGCGCAGCAGGGTGTAGGCGCACAACGCCGATTGTCCGCCGCGAAAGCCGTATTGCAGGTGTCGCCACGATCCGTCGCGCAATTGCGCGGCGAGCAGCCAATCCACGGCGCGCCTGACGGACGCTTCGACTTGCGCTTGGAGGCGCTCATCGCGTGCGACCGGCGTGCGCGGCGCGACGGCGCCTTCGAGCACGAGACGTTCGATGACGATGCGACCCTTGCCGGGTTCGAGCGCCACCGCGCCGAGCCGTTCCGACTTGGGCCTGGTAGGCGACACGTCCGTCGATCGCGAGCACGAGGAGCCCGTCCTTGCGTCGCGCCGAGAGTTCGAAGGGCTTGCCCGTAGCGAACCACTTCGTGTCGTCGTCGAGGCGCGCGAACGCATTGCCGAACAACGGCCCATCGAGCGTCAGCGCGTTCTTCTCGCCGTCGAGGCCGAACACGCTCTCGCCGATGCGCAAGCACGCGCCACTCGCACCGCGATCGTGGAGCGCGAGACGCAGCCTGAGGCCTGTGTCTCCCGCGCTGAGTTCGAGTTCGCTCGCAGGCCGAGTCCCGGGTCCTTGGAACTCGAGCCCGCGCGGCGTGCGGTTCCCGGGCGGGCCTTCGAAATGAGCGCGCTCGAAGCGGCGGCCGTCGAAGAGCACGTGTTCAGGAACGGCGTCCTGGATCGAGATCGAGAGGAGGACGAGGACGCCGAGGATCGGTAGGGGCATCGGGAATCCGATCGTACGTCGCCAGGAACGACCCCGACACATTCGCGGCCACCTCACGCAGCTGCCCAAGCCGCGGCGTGAGGCGGCCGCGAATGTGTCGGGGTCGTTCCTGGCAACGTGCGCTCGGATTCCCGAGCCTCGGGCCGCACGTTCGCACAGGCTTGGTAGGCTCCAAGTGGACCGCTCGCGTACCCCCTCGGACCCATAAGCCAACTCGAAACATGCGCACCCTCGGCTCCCTCACCCTTCTCCTTCTCGCGGTGCCTGGGTTCGCCCAGGGCACGGATACGTGCACCACCCCGACCGTGATCTCGGGGCTCGGGCCCCACGCGTTCAACAACAGCGCAGCAGCCCCAGGGACGCAGGGCACGCTGTGCGTCGGCGGCGGCCGCGACATCTGGTTCCGATGGACGGCGCCGTCCACCGCGAGCTACTCGGTGAGCACGTGCGGCTCTGCCGGCTTCGACACGGTCCTGGCGGTCTATGCCGGAATCACCTGTCCGGGCGGCGCACCGCTCGGCTGCAATGACGACTCGTGCGCACTCCAGAGCACCGCGCAGTTCAATGCGACCTCGGGCAGCAGCTACGTGATTCAGCTCGCGAGTTTCGGCGGCGATGCCGGCGGCTCGGGCACGTTCTCGTTTGGAACGGTCGTCCCGTGCACTGCGAACGTCGGCCCCGACGTGATCGTCGGCGACGTGAACGGCCCGACCAACTACGCCTCAGCGGGAGGACTCGACGCGATCTCCCTCGGCACGACGTCGTGCAACCAAGGTGACGTCTGGTTGAACTGGATAGCCGGTTCGAACCAGCACCCGGTCATCGGTGGGAACCTGTACCGCTATCGCGTCGTGTCGGGCTCGGGGCGCTTCGAGCAGCTCGGTCAGAGCTGGCTCAAGCACGGCTTCTTCGCCCTGAGCGACACCCTGTGCTGCCCGAACTGCAACGCCACGGACGGCACGCACCTCGGCATCGGTTGCTCGGATCCGTACACGTCGGATCGCAACGGATCGCAAAGCGGTCTCGGCCCCCGTCGCCAGGTCAACGCGACCACGGGTGTGTTCGCCTACCCGCCCGCGAACCCGGGCTTCGCCGGGAGCACGGCTCGTCGTCTCCAGTTCGCCACGGCCGACGTGGACACCGCGGTCGGCGTCCGCTACTTCGGCGAGTCGCAGTACGTCACGCCCGACGACGCGGCGGCTGGGAATCAGAACAACAACGCCAGCTATCGTGAGATGAGCACGACGGGCGCAGACTTCAGCTTCGTCGGTTCGACGCAGCGGGAGAAGTCGGCGATCGAAGCCTGGCTGGCCTGCGAAACGGGCGTGACGATTCGTAACGTGCAGGCCGACGGGCTCTTCCACGTCGGCTACAAGGTCACGAACCTCGGCGGCGGTCAGTACCACTACGAGTTCGCGGTCCACAACCTGAACAGCCACCGCTCGGGCGGCACGTTTGCAGTTCCGGTCGGGACGGCCACGGTCTCGAACATCGGCTTCCGCGACGTCGACTACTTGAACGGCGACGGCGAAGGCAGCGTGAACTATGCGAACGCGGACTGGACCGCGACGAATTCCGGCGGCGTGCTGACCTGGGCCACGCAAACGGAAGGCACCAACGCCAACGCGAACGCGTTGCGCTGGGGCACGACCTACAACTTCCGCTTCGACGCCAACGTGGCGCCCGTCGCGGGCACGGCGACGCTCGGTCTGTGGCGCGCGGGTGCGCCCGGCTCGGTCACGGCGAACGTGGATGTCCCGGGAGGCGCGACGAACTTCGCGTTCTGCTTCGGCGACGGCACCGGCACGGCTTGCCCGTGCGCGAACAACGGCACGAGCGGCAACGGCTGCGCGAGCTCGGTGAACGCGAACGGCGGAAACCTGACGGCGTCGGGTGCTGCGAGCATCTCGGTCGACACGTTGACGCTCCTTGGGTCGGGGATGCCGAACAGCTCGGCGCTCTACTTCCAAGGCACGTCGCAATCGGGCGGCGGTTCGGGAGCTGTCTTCGGTGACGGCAAGCGTTGCGCCGGCGGCACGACGATTCGCCTCGGCACGAAGACGAACGCGGGCGGCGCATCTTCGTACCCGGTCGGTGCGGATCTCGACATCTCGGTGCGCGGCACGAACGTGGCCGGCAACGTGCGCACGTACCAGTGCTGGTACCGGAATGCGGCCGCGTTCTGCACGGCGGACACGTTCAACCTGACGAACGGGTATCAGGTCACCTGGACTCTGTGAGATCGACGGTCGTGTCGACTGCGGTCGACGCGGACATCGTTCGCTGAACTGCGAGGCGCGCTGCCACCGGGCAGCGCGCCTTGCCTCGTCAGGTGGCCAGGCCAGCGGCCCGTACTCCGTCCGTCCGTGGTGCCCGTCCGGTCGCTCCGGGCGTGTGGAGAATTCACCCGCTCTCGCGCCGCGGGGCAGCGCCACGGGATTCTGGGAGCGCGCAGGCTCGATTTCTTCACGCGTTCTGAGAGGCTGGCACCGCGCGCTGCTTCGTCGCCCTCGTCACGGAGTGCGGAGCGGCCCAGGAGGCAGCCTTCGCCGTCGTTCCGTCGGTCGTCCGCCTCGATCGGGTGCTCTCCGTTGAGCGACCGGACGAGCACCACGGCCGGCGAACTCTCCGTCCTCTGGGATCTGGGATGTCGCGTCCGTGCGCCGCTTGGCCCTCGGAAAGCCCGATGAAATCCGACCCGGCGCTCCGCCCTCCGCTCGCGGCTCGTTCCACGGAGAGGGCCGCGAACGGCTACTCTGTGCGGATGGCGGACACCGGTACGATTCTCGAAGCGCGCATCGAACGCCTCGTCCAGAGCGGTGCTGGTTTGGCCCGCGTCGATGGCCGTGTCCTGTTCGTCCGCGGGGGCTTGCCGGGAGACCGCGTCCGCGCGCGCGTCGTGCGTTCGGCCAAGCGCCACGATGAGGCCCTGGTCGAGGAGCTCCTCGAGCCGTCACCCGACCGTCGCGCCGCACGTTGCGCGCACTTCGGCGCCTGCGGTGGCTGTGCGCTCCAGGACCTCGCGTATCCGGCGCAACTCGTCGCGAAGCGTGACCTCCTGCTCGACGCGCTGCGTTCGATCGGCGGGATCCGACCGGAGTTCGAGATCGTCGTCCTCGGTTCGCCCGAGTACGGCTGGCGCTCGCGCGCCGAGTTCCAAGTGCTCGGCGACGGTGACGCCGCACGACCCGCGGCGATCCGTGCCCGCTCCAAGGATCTCGAGCCGGTTCACGAGTGTCCGGTCCTCGTGCCCACGCTCGAAGCGGAGCTGAAAGTCCTCGCGGCAGGTGCCCGTTCGATCCCCACGGGTGCCAGGCATCTCCATCTCGCAGCCGGTGATGCCTCCGTCGCCGTCGTCCCGACGAATGCGAAAGGGGAGGTGATCGGCAAGGAACGCGAAGTCGTGCAAAAAGTGCTCGGCCTCGAATTCGCGTTCGGCGCGAGCGGCTTCTTCCAAGCGAATCGCGTGCTCCTCGAATCGCTCGTCGAGCGCGCGACGGGCGGCGCGCGCGGCGACCTCGCGTTCGATTTGTACGCCGGCTCGGGGCTCTTCAGCGTCCCGCTCGCGCGCGCGTTCGACATCGTCATGGCGGTCGAAGAAGACGCCGCCGCCGTCGAGCGTCTGCGTGCGAACGCGAAGCGGAACGGCCGCACGGGTGTGCTCCCGGAGGCGTCGGATGTCGGAAGTTGGCTCGCGCGCGCGAAGAAGCTCGGACCAGATTTCGTCCTCATGGATCCGCCTCGTTCCGGCACGGAGCCGGGGGTCGTCGAGACGGTCGCCGCCATCGGGCCGCGCGAGATCCGCATCGTGTCCTGCGATCCGGCGATGCTCGCGCGTGATGTGAAGACGCTCGTGGCAGCGGGCTACGTCCTCGAGAGCCTCGTCGTCGTCGATCTCTTCCCGCAGACGCTGCACGTCGAGACCGTGGCGCGACTCACGCGCGTCGTGGAGTAGCCCTCCGCGACCTGCCGCGGATGACGAGCTCGGCCGCGCACCTCGAAGAAATGACGCGGCCCGCGCGGCACCGTGAGGCGCGTGCGCGGGTCGCGATTGCGAGCGCGAAATCGCCCTGCGATCAGGGCGCGAACGGGATCCGCAGCCCGTTCGACAGGTTGAAGTTCGACCCACCGGCCGCGACATCGCGGAACCAGGCCTGGAAGTTCCAGGTCGAGCCGGCGACGAGTACTCCTGCCGACGGCGGCAGCGCGTTGTTCACGACACGTGTCAGCGCTCCGCCCGACGCTGGGACGATCCCGAGCCGCCGAATCGTGCCGGTCACGCAGCGGAACCCGTTGCCGAACGTAACTTGAGTCGCGGTCGGGCCGAAGTAGAAGATGCCCGTCGAGCTGGCCGGCACCGGCGCGGCTTGCAGCACCAAGTTGTTCGCCGCGATGCTCGCCGAGCCCGTCGCGGAGATGTTCGCCGATCCACCCGACGAGTTCGCGGCTGCGACGCAGAAGTTCGCCCCGACCGTCGTGCACGAGGACTGCGAGACGCGCACTCCATCGAGGCCGGCCTCGACGATATGGCCCGGATTCGAATCGGTCGCCGTGAAGCGTAGGCGCGTCGCGGAAGTGGGCGTGACACCGGCCGTGATGAACTCGGCGCGGGAGATGCGCTGGAGTCGCCAGGCGAGTGCGCCGTCCGTGTTGTGGACGGCCACGGTGATCCACGGTCCGCCGGTGCCGCTCGCGCTTGCCTCGACGCGCAGTTCGTCCGTCGAACCGCTCGAGGTGAGGCGCAGGAAGTAGAAGTACTCGAGCGTCGCCGTCGGTGCCGACAGGTCGATCGGCGGCGAGACGAGCTCCACGGAACCGGCGTCGACGTCCGTGTTTCCGGCCACGTTCTGCGTGAGCCAGCAGCTGCCGCTCCCGTCACCGTCCGCGGCCGGATCGTAGGCCCAACCGCCGTCGTTCACGGGCACCCCGCGTTCCCAGTCGCCGCTCGTCGCTCCGAGATTCGCGCTCGTCCAACCTTGGTTCGTCTGGAAGTTGTCGAGGAATGTCGTCGCGAGCACCGTGACTTCGACCGCGAACGTGCTCGTCGGCGCCCCGCCCGGTGCCGTCAGCAATCCGCAGTTGGCCTCGCTGAACGCGAAGTAGAAGTTCGGCGAGTCACCGCACGAGAGCGCAGGGAGCGAACCCGACCAGATGCCGCCGCCGGAGTT
>JAYTBY010000572.1:0-7077 GCA_043736755.1 Planctomycetota bacterium
CCACCAGAGCAGCGTTGGCCGTCAGGCCAGCGCCCACCAGAGCAGCGTTGGCCGCCAGGCCAGCGCCCACCGGAGCAGCGTTGGCCGTCAGGCCAGCGCCCACCAGAATCGTGACCGCGACCAGGATGCCGCGGATCCAATGCCCCGCGCCCCCGCGCCAACTCTCGCTCGCTACGCCCAGTCGCATGCGCTGACCCGCCCCGTCTGTCGCGTGCACCACGCACGCGGCACGCATCCTAGCCCCTCGGGAACCCTCGGTTGCCGCACGGGCTCGGGCAGTTCTCGGATCCACGGGAGAAATGGAGGTGCGGTTCGCGTCCGCGGCGCGTTCTCCGCCGCTCGGCGACGATTCCGCCTCAGCGCACCTCGGACGGATCCGCGTCGACGACCTCGTCCGCCTCGACCGAGATTCGCGCCCCAGCATCCGTCACCAGGGTCACCGTCCGACCATCACGCGCCAGGACCCGCCCGTAGAAAACACCGCCCGCGGTGCGCACGCGCTGGCGTCGCGGAGCCTGCGGCGCACCCGCAGCCGGCTCGCGATCCGCGATCTGCTCGAGGCCGCGCAACGCATCGCGCTCGACGATCCTCGGCCCCGCATCCGTCTGGATCCACACGCGCCCTTGGCCGATCGCGATCAGTCGCCCTTCCACGCGCTCCGTCCCCTCGAGTCGCACGCGGACGCGTCCGACCGACGGCGTCTCGAGTCGCAATCCGCCCGACAGCGCCTCGACGGGAATCGTCGCGCCTTCCCAGATGCCGGAAGGACGCTCGACACCGGGCACGTTCGGCTGCGCACTCTCGGGAGCGCGCGTCACTGTCCCGACATCGCTGAGCGGTGCAGCCGCGCTCGTCTGCGCGGCCAACCAGCGATCGACATCCGCTGCACCGAGCGGCGCAGTCGATCCGTTCGGCATGACCGGCGCGGGAGTCGCCGAGAGATCGTAGACGTAGAGCGCCGGTGACTCGGGCGCGAGCGTGGCTTCGAGCGCGGCGCCTTCGACGGCTGCGTCGCGTTCGAGGAACGAGCGCGCTGCACCGGCCTGCATGGGCTTTGCGGATGCGGGCTTCGACGCTACGGGCTTCGCCGAACGCATCCCCGGACGCGTGCGCGATTCCGATCCATCGGGCGCGGCCAACTCGTGCGCGGTGCTCATGCTCGCACGCACAGCTGGCTGCACGGGAGTCGCTGGTGCGGGGCGCGCGTCGTCACGACTGGCGAGCAGCGTGCGGGCGACAACGGCGACGAAGAACACGCCGGCCGCGATGCCGAGCGATCGAAGGAACCAAGGTGCGACGCGGTGCGCGACGGGGACGCCGTCGGTGAACGACGCGTTCGTCGGAGCGCGCGACGGTGCGATCGACGTGCGCGCGCGAAGCACGGCCGCATCGTCGAGCGCGAGCAACCAACTCGGTCGCTCGTTCGTGGATGCGGTCGGAACTTCGGGGCCTGTGCGCCACGAGTTCGTGCGCGCCTGAGGCCAATTGCCGTGCAGAACCTCGGCTTCGCCGAGCAACTCGCGCGCAGGCATCGAGGGCTGACCCGGATCGTGATGAACGATCGGCGGCGGCGCGAAAGTCCGCGCGCGCACCAGCTCGTGATCGAGTCCCAGGAAATCTCCCGCGCCGCCGCTTTGGTGCGCGCGACCGAGGTCGAGAGGTTGCGAATCGAGGCGCGGCTGCATGGCGGGAACCCTGGATCCCCGTGGTCTGGATCGGACGCCGGAACCCGCGGGTTGAGCCGTCCACGCGGGAAACGCGTTCTGCGCGAGAACAAAAGGCCTCAGCGGCGCCGCAAGACCCGATTCGACCCTTGGCGGATCGTCACGCCGGCCGTGTCGAAGTGCTCGAGCAACGGGATCAGGAACTTGCGCGTCGTCTGCAGTTGGTCGCGCAAGGACGGGATGTCGAGCGAGCGGTTCTTCTCGCAATTCGCGACGATCGCGGCCTTCGCGAGTTCGTACGTCGCGTGCGCGAGGTAGATCTCGCCCGGTTGGATCGCGTGCAGTTCGCCGCGGTCCTTCAAGAGCTCGATGGCGCGCGTCGCCGACTTGCCCGGCACCGCGAGTCGCTCGGCGAGCTCGATCGGCGTCGGCGGTTGGAAGTGCGCGGCCTCGAACGTCGCGCGCACGCGACCGAGCAGGTCTTCGAGCGCGGGATCGACGGCGGCCTTGCCGTCGGTGCGGCGCACGAGACCACCGGGTTCGAGCTTCACGCGCGCGGACTTCTCGAGTTCTTGCAGCACCACGTGCAGGAAATCCGGCGCGAAACCGGTCGCGCGGCGCAGCTCGCGGACATCGACGACCTCGCGGTGCGCGTGCTCGCCCTCGAACCAGGCTTGAATCGCGGCTTCGACTTTCGTCGAGCACGCGGCCAGCTTCTCGGCGTGGATCCAGCGCGGCGGCGAGCCGAGTCGCAGGATCCGCTTCTGCGACGCGAGGTCGTGCAGCAAGCGTTCCGTCTCCGTGTTCGAGCGCTTGATCTCCTTCGCCAGCTCTTCGGGCGTGTGCAATCCGGGTCGCGCGCGCGCGAGCACCGTGTCGAGCAAGTCGCGCGGCGACGCGAGACTCTGCGACGCGCGCGACAGTTCCTCGATCACGAACTTCTTGAAGCGCTTGAGCCGGTGCTTGCTCTCCTCGAGCACGACGCCGCCGCCGAGCACGTAGGCGGGAGACGCGAGTCGCAGCACGAATCGATCGCCCGGTGCCACGACGACGGGTTCTTCGAGGCGGAGTTGTGCCAGGGCTTCGCCGCCCGGCTCGAGCACTTCCGTGTCGAGCAGCACGAGCTCGCCCAACACTTCGGCCGTCCCGGCGTGGAAGCGGATCTGCGTGCGATCCTCGATGGCGCGGTCGAGATCGGCGAGCGCCCGGATCGAAGCACCGAGCATCGTCGACGCGCGGAAATAGCCCGGCGTCGCCGCGACCATCCCGCGCGAGACGACGTTGTGATCCACGTCGGCCACGTTGATCGCGCTCGAATGACCGGCGCGCACGACGTCGACGGACTCCGAGTAGGCCTGCATCCCGCGCACTTTCGTGGTGAGACCGATGGGCAGGATCTCGAGGACGTCGCCATGCTTGACCGAGCCCGACATCGGGATGCCGGTGATCACGGTGCCGTGTCCGTGCGAGCTGAACACGCGCTGGATCGGCAGACGAAACACGCCGTCGGCGCTGCGCGGTTTCGTCTCGGACGCCATCTTGAAGAGCGCCGTCTTGAACGCATCGAGGCCTTCGCCCGTGAGACTCGACAAGGGCAGGATCGGCGCGTTCTCGAGGAACGTGCCGAGCACGGCCGCGCGCACGTCGTCGGCTGCCATCTCGACCAACGCCGGCTCGACCGCGTCGATCTTCGTCAGCGCAACGAGACCACGCGTCAGGCCCAGCAGCGTCATGATCGCGAGGTGCTCGCGCGTCTGCGGCATCACGCCGTCGTCGGCCGCGACGACGAGGATCACGACGTCGATGCCGCTCGCGCCGGCTACCATGTTCTTCACGAAGCGTTCGTGACCGGGCACGTCGACGACGCCGACGGTGCGCCCGTCGGGCAGTTGGAAGCGCGCGAACCCGAGGTCGATCGTCATCCCGCGCTCGACTTCCTCCTTGAGGCGGTCGGGGTCGATGCCGGTGAGCACTTTCACGAGCGTCGACTTGCCGTGGTCGATGTGTCCGGCGGTGCCGACGACGATGGGCTGGATGTGCATGGGGCGTGCGGAGTCTAGCGGCCGGCGATTTCCCTGCGTTCCGAGCAACCGACCGGACGTCCGGAGATGACGAGAGCCGTCAGGCTCCCTGTGAGCCCATCCTTACCTCGCCCAGAGCGTCCGAACGGTCGTCCTCGTCGTGACCGCGTCCGCCGCGCCGGCCCGGGAGCAGGACGACCGCATCCACCACCTGCGCGGCGACGGCCCGGGCGCGGAGTTCGGATTCACGGCCGTCGGAGCCGGCGATGTCGACGGCGACGGCGTGTCCGACGTCCTCGCTGGGGCCTACACGAACGACGTGAACGGCACGGACGCGGGGATGATCCGTGTCCACGGCTTGGTACCAGAACCCGCTCGGGCCGTGCGCGTTGGGCTTCAACCTCTCGAACTCGGCCACACGAACGTGGAGCCCGTGAGTCGCGTTCAGCGGCCCGAATCGGGATCCGCCGGCAGTCGATAGCACTCGATCGAGGGTCCCCACGCTTGGGCACGCAGGACGCGCTCGAGCCCGCGGAAGCCGAATTCGTAGCCCGAACCGTCGAGGTCCGCGTGCACCGGATCGAAGGCCTCGATGGTGAGGAGCGGCGGTCCGGAGAGCGCGTTCAACGCTGCGTTCGTCGAGTCGAACTCGGCGCCACGTGCGCGTCCCGCGAGCGCCACTCCCAGCGTGCAACCCGCGCCGCGAACGATGGAAGTCGCTTCGGCAACGTCGATCGTTCGGTCGGCGAAAACGCCGGGTTGGAAAACCGGAACGAGGTTCCAACGTGTCAGCACGCCCCCGTCCGGGAGCTCGCGCTGGTACTGCTCCCAAGGACCGATCGCCCAGCCCGGAAGTCGCGCGAGGCTCTCGCGCGAACGCATGAGCGGCAGTTGGAGCAGCACGTTGTGCGCGATGACGTCGCGCGCAGGATCACCGTGCGCTTCGATCCAGCGCGCGGCCGACGTCAGCGTGTCGACACTGGAACGTCCCGCGAGGAGGCGCGCGCAGGCGAACGTGGGCAGAGCGAGAGCCGCGAGCGAGACCGCCGCGAACACTCGACCCCGCGCGCGAGTCGGGGCGATCGCACGCACGAGCGCCACGACCCCGATCGCGGCGGCCACGGAGACGAACGGCACCAGGGGTACGGTGAAGCGCGGGAACATGTGCGCCATGAAGCCCCAGAAGAGCAGGAAACTCGCGGGAAACGCTGCGGCGACGGCCAACCCCCGTCGATCGATGGTGCTGCGTCGCAGAAGCGCGAACGCGATGACCGCGAGCCCGAGCAGACCGAATGCGGTCGACACGGGATCGAAGACGAAGAGGCCGCGCACGATCCGCACGAAGCCGATCGCGGAGATCCGCTCCACGGCGAGGACCTGCCCACCGATGTCGAGTTCCTGAGAGCGGGCTGCGACGACGCCCGGCTCGAACAGGAACGGATAGAAGCGCCAGATGGCCAGCGCGACGAGGACGATGGGCCACAGGAGTTGCGCGTAGCTGCGCCGTGGCGCGCACCACCACGCGAGCGCCAGCGCCGGCAGTGCGAAGACGCCGTTCTGGAACGAACCGATTCCGAGCGCGACGATCGCCGAGGTCGCGGCGAAGCTCGCACTCGAGCCCTTGCGTGCGTGACGTAACGCGACAGCGACGGCGACGGCGCTGATCGCGGCACTCGCCGCGTGCGGGCGCGCTTGCTGTGAGTACGACGTCGCCAGAAGGCTCGTCGCCGCGAACGTTGCCGCGAGGATCGAAGGGCCACGATCGAGGAACGCGCGCGCGATCCGGTAGACGGCCGGGATCGCGAGCACCGAGATCGCCGCGATGAAGAGGCGTGCGCGGAGGTAGGGCTCGGACACGGCCGCGAGATGGTCGGCGAGCGGCGCGTCCACCGGGAGCGGCACGGCGACCGGGCTGCCGGGCAACCACTGCAGGATCTCGGCGAAGAACAACGGATAGAAGGGCGGCAGACTGCTCGACCCCCCTGGCAGGACGCACGGCAAGCCCGAGAGCCACGCGG
The DNA here is from genome assembly GCA_043736755.1 of Planctomycetota bacterium. GTDB lineage: Bacteria > Planctomycetota > UBA1135 > UBA1135 > JAEUHZ01. The sequence goes on from JAYTBY010000572.1 coordinate 5,704, forward strand.
CTTGCCAGACGATCACCGCGTCGGGTTCCGGTTGGTGCGGAAGCATCGAGTCGATGCCGACACAACGGGCCGCGAGCGCCGCGAGCGTCAACGCGAAGATCGCCCACGCAGCGGCGCGGCGCGAGAAAAGTTCGCCGACGCCTGCGACCGTCTTCATGGATCGTGCGCAGGGTAGCCGCGAGCTGGCGGGCCGACAACGCGTGCTGTGCGACGACCGGGCGACCCGCGGGCTCGAACCGACGCGCGTGGAGCGCGAACTCGAGGGGTATCCTCGACCTCACGCATGACGACCAACGACCCGATCGATCGACATTCCGACGGCATCGTCGGATCGAGTCCGCGCTACCGGGCGTTCGCACCGTGGCTCGAGGTTCGCTTCGGGCGGGCTGTCCACCGCGTCGCGTTGGATGCGGGCTCGACCTGTCCGAACCGAGACGGGACGAAGGGCTTTGGCGGCTGCACCTACTGCGACGTCGAAGGATCGGGGACCGGCGCGCTGAAGAGCGGCGCGGACTTGGCGCGCCAACTCGAGGATGGACTCCGACGCGTGGCGCGACGCGGACCAGGCGTCGGAGCGATCGCCTACTTCCAGTCGTATTCGAACACCTACGTCGAGATCGAGCGTTTGCGCGAGGTGCTGCGCGTTCTCGACGTCTGGCTCGAGCGACCGGAGCGCCCCATCGTCGCCGTCTCGATCGCAACGAGACCGGACACCCTCCCGGAGGCGGCACTCGACGTGCTCACCGAGCTCAACAGCCGCGTGGAAGTCTGGGTCGAGCTCGGCCTCGAAACCGCCGACGACGACGTCCAACGGACGATCGGTCGGATGCACACGTTGGCGGAGTTCGAGGACGCCGTGAAGCGTGTCCACGCCCGCGGAATGCTCGTGGTCGGACACGCGATCCTCGGATTGCCGGGCGATGGTCGCGCGGGCGCGCTGCGCACGGCGGATGCGCTCGCGCGATCGGGAGTCGAAGGCGTCAAGGTCCACCAGTTGATGATCCTGCGCCGAACGCAGCTCGAGAAATGGTGGCGTGGCGGATCCGTGGCCACGCTCGACGTCGCGACCTACGTCGCGTGGCTCGCCGACTTCGTCGAGCGTCTAGGCCCGGCGCAAGTCCTCCATCGACTCACGGGCGATGCTCAACCCGCCGATCTTCTCGCACCGCTCTGGCCAGTGCAGAAGACCGTCGTGCGCGAGTTGCTGTCGGCGGAGCTCGAGCGGCGCGGGACACGGCAGGGTGACCGTGTGAACTCGAGCGAGCCGACCGCGGCGATGCCTGCGGATCCTCCACGAGCGTGAATCGGGCCGAGTGGCGCAGAGAGGTCGTTCGCCGTGGCATCGCGCACGGTCGCACGGTCGCACGGGCGCAC
>JAYTBY010000573.1:0-16199 GCA_043736755.1 Planctomycetota bacterium
ACGATGCGACCGATGAGCTCCAAGCCGTCGTTCGTGACGATCCGCTCCGCTTCGACGAGGATCTCGTCACCCGAGAGGTCGACGTAGCCGAAGCGCGTCTTCAGCTCCAACTCTTCCTCGGGATGTAGATAGTTCCACGGGAGTCGCGCGCGGCCGCCCGTGTCGAGCCGTGCGAACACGACGCCGTCGGGGTCGTGGGCTGCGATGCGTCCCCACTCGAACGAGCCGTCGGCGAGGCGCAGCATGAGCGTCTCGGCCGACACGTCCTGAGCGCGCGCGAAGTGCGTGCACGCGGCGATGGCGAGGACGAGGAGGCTTCCGAATTGAGGTCTTTTCATCGTGGTGCCGCTCCAGGCGGAGTCGTTGCGTTCGGTGATTCGTTCGCGCCGGGCAACGCCGCGCCGGATTGTTCCGTGCCGGGCGACTTCGTCTCGGGGCTCTGTTTCGCGGGGATGGCCGTCGCTCCCGGCGACGCGCGCCGGCGCAGGCGCTCGCCGAACGGGATCTCGCGCAAGAGGATCGTGGTGAACCGCTTCTCGCGCTTCACACCCTGCGAGCTCCACGACATCGCGACATCGACGCGGTATTCGGTCGGACGGTCGGGGTTCGAGCGGCCCTTCGCGGAATAGACGAGACCCTCGACGCCTGCGACCGGACGATCGACGATCTCGCGCGGCTCGCCGGCTTCGCCTGATTCCTCGGGGAAATACGTCTCTTCGAGGTTCGCGACGACCGACTGGACCGCCGACGCAGCGGAAGTGCGCAAGTGCGCCGTCTTCGACAGCGCGGTGCCGTACGTGAGGAGCCCGAGGATCGTCGTCATGCCGAAAAGGAGGATCCCCATGGCGACGAGCACCTCGAGGATCGTGAATCCTGAACGAGAGTGGGCGAGCTTCACAGGTTCCAATCCTCGCGGTAGGTCGCGACGGTCACTTCGCGCGAAAGCGAAGTTCCCCAGTGCACCATGGCTCCACCCGTGTGCGGCGCAGCCGTGGTTCCGCGCTGCGCACGCTGAACCGTCACGCGTCCATCGTCGATCGACGTGATGCGCATCCACTCGGCGTCGATGAGGATGAAACTCCCCTTCTCGGTCGGCACGCGACGACCGTCGTCGACTTGGAGAAGTCCTTCCTGGTTGTCGATTGGCTGCACGAGCTTTGTCCGGCGCAAGCGATCGACGGGCCGCTCGAACTCGAGATCGATTCGCACGCGACGCGGGATCAGCGCGCGCCCCTTCGCTTTCGGTTGACCTACATGCGGCTCGTTCCAGGGATGCGCGTCGCGATTCGGGCGTCCGAGTGCGTGCGCATCCCACGACGTCGCGACCGTGTCGAGCCCCTCGCCGAGGTGCCAACCGTCGTTCACGACCGAGGTCTGTCCGGCGCACAGGATGCTGATCCACAGGAGCCCGCCCGTGACTTCATCGGTCGCACCGGCCGGCGGTCGATGGCTCGCGCCGAAGAAGTCGCCCGCCAGGAACGACTTCGAGGACAACTCGGTCGTCGGCCGTTCGCCGCGGTAGATCACGCCTTCGGCGCGCGCGTCCGCCTGCGAGAGCGATGCGGGCTGGATGGTCCACACGACTTCGAGAAGGCCTGGATTCGCCGTCGGAAACAGCACGGCCTCGCGCGCCACAGCGTTCGCCTCGGCGGAGTCGGCCGCCTTCTCCTGCGCGACCACGCCGCCCGCCGCCGCGCGCGCCATCTCGGCTCCCGACGCTTGGCGCACGAGACGCAACTGAGGCCACTTCGTCTCGAGCAGGCCGTCACCGTTGGTGTCGAAGCGCACCCATTCGAGGAGGAAATCGCCCTGCGTGCCCGGCTCGAGTCCGGCGAGGTCGAGCGACAAGCTCTCGAGCACGACGGACGCAGTCTCCAACAACGCGCGGCGCGTCTCGCCGCGTCGCCACACGGAGATCGAGCGATCGAACAGTTGGAACACCGCCAACATCAAGAGCGACAAGAGGCCGATCGCGAGCACGAGTTCGACGAGCGTCAGTCCCCGGCGCGTAGTGCGTGTGTTCATCGCTCGACGCTCCGCAAGGTGACGTTGGGCGCGAGGTAGAACGTCGCCAGGGCCGTGAGTCGCGGCGTCTGCCGCCAACCGTGGGCCGCGCCGCTCGTCTGGTCGAACGCGCCGCTTTGATACTCGACGAACGCGCGCACGCCGAGGCGATCCGCTTGGCGACCGATGGGCACGGCCTTGCCGTCGATGTCGCCGCGCCACAGGAGCTTCACGCGCGCGTCGCGCTCGGGGTCCACATCCCATGGCGCCGTAGGATCCGTGCGCACGAGCACACCGATCCGTGCCGAATCCGTGTCCTGTTTCTGGAAGTACACCGAGTTCCAGAACGCGGCCGGCTGATCGTTCTGGAATCCGAAGTACGACATCTCCGGTGCGTCCGCGCGCTCGGCCCACAGGTCGGGATAGCGCACCGGGAAGAGGATCACGGTGTCGCCGGCTCCGTGCGCGGCGGGCGTCGTGCCGAAACGGCCGCGAAACAAGGCCTCCCCGCGCTCGTCCAACGCGCCAGCCACCGACGATGCGCGCGGCATCTCGAGCGCCGTTCCGCGGATGCGTGTGTAGTGGATCAACTCGGATCCGACGAGGACGAGACCCTGCGCCGGGAATCCATCGACGCTCGCGACGGTGAGCTTCGCGTCGCCAGCACCGGATCCCGCGGTGAGCACCGTGGCGACGCGGTGCTCGAGGTACATCACCGGATCCTCGATCTCGTGCGTGCCGGCTTTCGTGCCGAGCAGTCCGCGACCATCCGAAGCGAGCGTGACTTGGCCGCTCGATGCGTCGTACGACGCGTACGCGAGGATCTCGTCGCCGATGCGCAGCAACCCGCCGTTCGGCGCCATCTGCGGCAGGATCTCCGTGACCCAGCCTGTGTTGCCGATGGCCACTCGCATCGTCTTCGGGCGCAGGTCCAGCGTGGACGCAGACTCGTCGAGATCCGCGTCGAGCACGAGGCTCGCGCCGTTCATGGCCTCTTGGTAATCCGACGAGACTCCGCGCCCGAATTGCGCGTCACCAAAGGCGACTTCGTCGACGAGCGCCGAGGGCACGGTCGCGCCGCCACCTTGTGCGCCGCCGCCGATGCGCGCCTGTGACACGGCGCGCGGCCGCTCGCCCGAGGGAAACATCACGATGCGCGCGATGAGGCGCGAGTCGAACTCAGGCGTCGCCGAATTCTGCACGGCCGAACCGGCCTCCACGTTCTCGGGCGAGCGCGTCTGGAACGCGAGGTAAGTGCGTCCGAGCAGGTAGGCCGGATAGGGCACGTACTCGGGGGCGGGCGTAATCGCGTTCGGAAGGTTGTCCGCGTTCTGGTGGCGCCATCGACGCGTCGCGTACTCGAGTGCCGGCGTGTGCGCGCGATGCACGACGAGCGGCCAGCCCGGGTGCGTGGGAGCCGCGCCGACGAGGAACACCGGATCGAGTCGTCCCGGCCGTCCGCGCGAGACATCCGCGGATGAGACTTCGAACACGGGGTGAATCGGCGTTCCCGACGGATGCGTGTGCGAGAACGTGCCGAACACGCCGCGGAACTGGAGCCACGTTTCGACGGCGCGCGAGAGTGGAGCGTCTTGCGCGACGTTCTCGTTCAGCCCGACGCGCGGATCCCACTGCGGTGAGGCGTAGGTCTGTGCGGCAGATGCGATCGACAGAGGCGCGGGTGCAGAGACGAGCATCGCTCCACCTCCACCCGGGCCGCCGCCACCGCCCGGAGGCAGGGGCGGGCGAATGTCGGGCGGAGTGTTCCCCGCCAGGATCTCGTAGACGCTTTTCACGAGCGCCGCGGGATCATCGCGCACGAGTTGATTGCGCGCCGTGTCCACGTAGTCGTAGCGAATCCACTCCGTGAACTCGGCGTCACTGACATGCGTGACCTGCGCGAACTTCGAATCACCCTTCGCGGCCGTGAGGAATCCGCGCACGTCGCTCACACCCGGCACCGCGAACGAGATCGGCACGACGAAGGTGCGCCACTCGAACCGTTCGTCGACGGTCTGATTGCCCACGCCGGAGGGCATGTCCGGGGTCCATACGGCGACGAACGAGCGTCGGCCGCCGATCAGCGCACTTTGGTCCGCCGTCAGGTTGCCGAGGTTGGGCAACACGTTCTGACCGATGCCGCGTTCGGCAATATTGAGCGTATTTCCCGTCCAGCCCGAGTAGCGGATGACCTCGATGCCACCCAGCGGCGAGCCGGCCGTGTCGGCCAGCATCTCGCCGTTGAACGTCCAGTTTCCGATCTGCAGCACGACCGCATAGCCACCATCGGGGTGGAATGCCGACATGTACTCCGCGGGCGGAGTCGGCGGCGGAGTCACGAGACCATCGTCCGCGCAGCCGAGAACCAGGCCGTTCACGCTGCTTTGCCCGGCCATCCCCTTGCCGGCCTCGAAGCCGAGCAGGCCAACCGTGATCGGATCGCCGAGCGACTGCTGTCCGCCCGTCACGCCGACGAGTTGCGCCACGCGGAATCGTCCGACCTCGCGCGTGAGGCGCCCCTCGCCGGTCGGCACGTAGGTCTGGATCGGCAAGCTGTAGCCGTACAACTCGACCGGCGTTCCCGAAGCGTGATCCGTCGAGATCGTGGCCAAGTTCGCTGGCGGTGAACCGGCATCCTCGGTGAGCTGCGCAGCGCGTTCGCGCGCCATGCGACCGCCGAACGCAGCCTCGGTGCCGGTCTCGAGTCGCGCGGCACTCATCGATCCACCCGAGACGGTGACCTCGATGAGTTCGTTGCCCACGCGCACGACGCAGCGCCCCGGGAAGCCCTCGGTCGACTCGACGGCGAGCGTGGCCGACCCTTGAGTCAACGCGCCGGTCAGGCGGGTGAGCCCCGGCGTCCGCACGCCGTGCGCGAGCCCGTTCACGAGCATGTGCATCTGGCTCGGCCGATTGCCGCGGACGTCGACCTCGACGTGACTCCACACGTCGGTCGGAAGCCCGGGCGACTTCGAGATCGAGTAGCGCATCTCTCCGCGCTCGGCGAACGTCGTGTCACGGTGGTCGCCGTACCCGTCGATCACGCGCAGGACGAGGTCATCGCCGTCGATCTGCAAGAGCGACCGGTCGACGTCCGGCGACACGCCGCCGACGTCCATGAAGCGGCCACCCGAGGTCGCCCGCGGCTTGATCCACATCGACAACGCGTGCGAGCGCAGGAGCGGCGCGCTCTCGCCCGTCCAACGCACCCGATCGTCGTCCGAGGCATACTCGAGCGTTTCGTCCGGCAAATACCGGCCTTCCACGTCCTTCGTCTCGTGGTCGAAGTGCTCGACACGGCCCTTCAACTTCTCGGTCTCCGCGAGGCGCGTGGGCATCAACGCGATCCACGCCGTCTCGCTGCGCGAAGGGAACGTGCGCACCGGTGTCGGGGGCACGTCGCTGTTCGCGGTCTCGGGCGATTCGCTGACGCCGGGCAAGAACGTGCGTCCCTCGAACGTGCCGAGCTGCGACCACAGACGGGACGGAGGGATGGTCCCGCCGTCCCACTGCGACGTGGCGTTCGGTCCCGACAACCACCACGGCGCTTCGAGCGAGAGACGCAGCTCGTCGTCGAAGTCTTCTTGTCGCGCCCACAGCCGGATCAACTCCCGCTGCGGCGCGATCGCCGTGACCTCGTCGCGCACCGCGGCGTAGCGCAAGACGCCCGACGGCGCGTTCATGGCCGCACGCAGTTCGAGCGCGTACACGTCGCGCGTCGTGAAGCCGTAGGGCATCGTGCTCCACGCAAGTGTGCTGTCGTTCGCGTTGAGCCCGTTCGCGTAGACAGCCACGGCATCCCACGCGTCGAGGAACGCTGCGCCGCCGCGCAAACGCTCCGGGACCACGGGTGCGTCGCCGGGCAACTTCGCGATGCCCGCGGCGGGCAACACGACGCGCTCGAGCAAGTCTTGGAATCCGATGAGCGGCCGCGACTCGATCACGAGGTCGGCGAGCTCGGTCGCCTCGTCCGACGTCACGCGCGAATTCTGGCCCGCAACCTGCAAGTTCAGGAACAGCGCGACGAGAACCGCGCGCGGCGCCGTGTTCAAGTTCACCGGCCGTCGGGCGAGCACTTCGACGATCGCTTCGAAGGGCAGGTAGTCCTGCGCCAGGATGCGATCGAGCACGACCTCGCCCGAGCCTTGCACGCTGACCACGAGCGCGAGTTCCGTCGACACGCTATCGCGAATGCGCACGGTCGATCCCGGCGCCATCCAGCGCGTCGAATCGACGCGGAACTGGCCGTCCTTGCCGCCTTCCACTTTCGTCGTGAGACGCGCGGCGCGTTGCCAACGTTGTCCGGCGCGGATCCCACCGTGCGTCGAGCCGTACTCGCGCAAGGCGCGCAGCGCTGCGTCGCCCATCACGCCGAGTCCGGCGGGATCCGTCGCGGCCGCGAGCGCAAAGGTCGCGCACTCCGGAAGTCGCTCGATGGATTCCCACGAACGCGGTTCGTCGTCGGACGAGATGAGACGCCACAACACGGGCGCCAACGCGCGTTGATCGAGGACCGGCGTGCCGATGCCGTGCGCGACGGCAGGCGACGGTCCGCCGCGGTAGTCCGCGCCTTCGCTCGGCCCCAGGACTCCGCGCGTGAACTCGACCGCCGATCCCTCGGCGTACCGGCGCACCTGTACGAGCTCAGCTCCGATCCACAGAAAGCCCTGGGTTCCGAAGTTCGCGTTGGCCGACAAGGGAATCGACTTCGCACCGGCGTCGAGCACACCTCCGAGACGCGCAGTGAGGCCCATCAAGTTCGCGAGGACCTGCGGGCTCGCGGTGTCGAGATCGACGAGCCCCGCCGCGTCGCGCGCCTCGACCGTCCACATCGAGCCTTCCGCGTCGTTCGCGTCCAGGAATCCTGCGGGGAATGCGTTCGCAACGCGCACCTCGTCTTCCCCGTCGAAGTACGGCGTCGTGTCGAGATCCGCGCTCCCGTACGTGTCGGAAAGGACCGCACGCGCGTGCCGGGACGCCGTGTCGAGCGCCAAGCGAGCTTCCGATCGATCGGCGAGACGCGTCGACGCTTGATCCGCGCCGCGCGCGGAGAGGAGCAGCGGAGTCGCGAGGACGAGCAGCGACAGGAGCACGAGCAACACGATGATCAGCGCGAAGCCGGATCGGCTCGTGCTCGCGGCCCGCGCTCGATGGATGCGGTTATTCGACGGTGCCATGGAGGTTCACGAGGATCTTCTCTTCACGCCCATCGTCGAATCTCAGCGCGAAACGAACGGCCTCAGCGTGCACGTCGCGATCCAGACCGCCGCCAGCGGCGAACACGATCTCACCCGGTGTGCCGGTCGCGAACTCGACGCCCTTCGGCAGCTCGCGGCGCTCCTCACCCGAAACGGCGCAGACGACCAACGCATCGATCGCGCCCGGGAACGGCGAACTCGATGGCGAGATCTCGAGCGGACCCTCGACCTTCCACGGCGCCGCGGATTCGGCCAGCAAAGCCACCGTCGAGCCGTCCACGTCGATCCGCAGGTTCCGGCAGTCGTACTGCACTGCGACCTCGCTCCAGCGCCCGGGACGCAAGAGCCCGCTGTTCGTCGTGAGCACGAGCCGCGAACCGCGACGGCGCTCCCCGTCTTCACTCACGATCACGGGTGCAAACCACGCGCGGATGGCCCCATCGTCGCTGGTCGCGATGCCCGCCGTTTCGCCGATCGCGAGGAGCTCGCCGCCGTCGTCACGTGCGGGTCGGACCGCGCAGCGGATCGAGAACCCGCGCGAGAGGTCGTACGCGGGATCGAGGTGGACGGCCATCTGCACGCGAGACCTCTTCGGCTCGCCCACGAAGGACAGCGCGGCGCCGGTGAACCCGTCGGACACGATTTGCCCGCCGAACGAGAGGCCCTCCACGCCGAACGCGCCGCGCACGGGGCTCGCTTCGAAGTGCCACGTACCGATCACAGCCAGGCCGATCGCTTGCAGTGTCCGCGACTTCGAGTCGATGCGAACCCGAGCCGGCGCATCCCGTGCAACGGACCAATTGCGCGCGGAACGCAGCACGGAATGCACGGTGCCGACTGCGGCGCGATCGCCGACGTTCAGACGCGCGATGAGGCCGACACCGACGCCAAGGAGGATCGCGATGATGCCCATCACGACGACGAGCTCGACGAGCGTGAACCCCGCCTGGCGTGCGAGCCCGGACTTCATCCCCCGCCCTCGGACGATGTGGGGTCGAAGTTCGCGATGTCATCTTCTGTGCCGAAGACGCCGTCGATGCCCGACGAGATCAGTTGGAATCCGGTCGGGTGGTAGTAGAGACCCGTGGTCGAGTTCTTCGCGGCGCGCACCAGGCTCTCCTCTTCACCTTCGCCGTCCGCGGGGAGCGTGAGGTACGTGTCCGAGCGGCCGTAGTCGCGGCGGTGGAAGTACGCGATCGGGTTACCCCACTCGTCCTTCAACTCGAGCAACTCAGGTCTCGGGATGCGCGAGAGCGACTTCTTCGCTTGGTCGTGATCCGTGTTCACGAACCGATCGTCGGGCAACGTCGTGCCCGTCCACTCGGGCGACCACATCGAGAGAACGAGCGTCTCCGCGCCGAGGTTCGTCGTGTTGGGTGCGATGCCCCACTTCTCGAGGTACTGGCTGGGTGGATAGTCCCCGAACTGGTCCTCGTACTGGCCGATCGCGGCCGAGAGTTGCGATAGCCAAGCCTGCGTCGTGCGCTCCTTCGCGCGCTGGCCGAAGCCCGCGATCTTCGGCAGCAGCACGATCATGAGGATCGACAGGATGACCAGCACGACCAGCAGCTCGATGAGGGTGAAGCCGGCCCTCGGCTTCGACGTGTGCGTGCGCTCGCCTCCAATTCCTCGAGCCCATGGAGAATTCACGGACTCGAGGTCGCGGCGCGTCGCAGCTCGCGTCCGAGAGCGCAGAGGCTCGATGCCTGCACACGCGCTCGGAGTCCGTAAAGCGCTCACGGCCTCGTCCGCCCTGGAGTAGCGAAACCCACTCTCCCGAGTCCAGAAGCACGAATTCTTCACGGCCTCTCAGCGCCCCTTCTGGCGGAACACGATCTCGACGTCGTCCATGTCGATCTGCACGGATCGCCCCGGCGCGCCCTCGGCGAACATCCCCAAGCGGAGCTGATTGTTCGTGCGTCCGAGAGCCGACAGCGGCGTGTCCGGCGCGACCGGAATGCCATCGAGGCTGGCGCGGATGCGCACGTTGCTATCCGTACCGACGCGTTCGATGCGCAGGACGACGGTTTGGTCGATGCGCCAATCGACGCCCGGCACCTCGACGTAGGCGAGCTCTTCTTCGCCGCGCTTCATCGCACGGAACTGGATGGCGTTCTTGGCCGTATCGGGGTGGCGCGAGATCGTGGCCTCGGCCTCGACCTGCGTTTCGCCGCCGCGTTCGCTCTCGCGCGAGATGAAGAGCCCCACTCTCGCCGTGGTTCCCGCGCGGACGACGATGTTCGCTTGCATGGACACGACGTCGCCGGCGTTGCGCAGTTGCCACAGACGCGAGCGTCCGCCCGACTTGAACGTGCCGCCGATCGAAACCAGCCCATCGTGGATCGAGACGAGCGGGCCGTGCGACTCCTGGACGTTCCAGTTGTTCTCCAGGCTCTGCCGCTCGAACGCGTCACTCCACGCGACCTTTTCGAGGTGATCCGTGAGACGCTCGATCTGGCGCTTTGCCCACGCGCGCCACGGATCGTCCTCGGGCGCCGTGCGGCGCGCGTCGTCGAGCTCCGCGAGCCGCGTCAAAGCCTCGGTCGGATCGCCGAGTCGGTACTGCACCCAGGCCATCGCTCCGCGCGCCGCCGGTTCCTCGCCATCGCGGAGTACGGCACGCTTCAGAACAGGATCGGCGTCGGCGATTCGGTCGGACTCGAGCAGCGTCACGCCGCGCAATACCGCCGCGCGCACGAGGCTCGGATCGAGCGCGACTGCGCGCTCGAGATACTTGTCCGCTCCGGTGAGATCACCCCGCCGGTGCGCGACGTCGCCGAGCCACGCCAACGCGTCGGCGAAGTCGGCGTCGAGCTCGAGCGCCGCACGCAAGGATTCCGCCGAACCGTCGAGGTCGTCGCGCTCGACGAGCAGACGTCCGCGTTGAAAGTGACTCCACGCGTCCGTCGGATCCCCTTCGAGCGCCAGGTCGACGAAGCGCACGGCTTCGTCGGGATGACCAGTCGCCTCAGCGAGCCACGACAGCGTTCGATGCGCGAGAGGCGCGCGCAACGGATCCTGCGCAGCCGCCGCGAGCAACGCTTCGCGCGCGGCGCGGGCCGAGGCAGCGTCCGTCTTGCGCGCGAGTTCCATTCCAGTGGCGAACAGTCGCTCGAAGCCCTTGGCCTCGAGCCCGGTGTCCACCGAACTGCGTGACGCGGGATCGGGCGCCAGCACGCGCACCGCCGCGAGGCCCGCGCGAGCAGCGTCGCTCGTGGGATCCACCTGCAGCGCTTTCTCGAACCACTCCGCGGCTGCCGTCACTTCACCGATCGCGACGAGCCCGGCACCGAGGCCGGCGCGGAGCCGCGCGCGATCGCGCTTCTCCTCCGCGCCCGACGGCTCGAACTGGTTCGCGAGACGCAAGTGATCGACGGCCTCCGCGGATCGACCGCGCGCGAGCAGGAACTCGCCCAACGCCGCCTGCGCCTGCCACGAAGTCCGGCCGTGTTTCTCAGCGTCGCGCAACGTCGTTTCGGCCTCGGGGAACAGCCGAAAACGTGCCTGGAGCTGGCCGAGGCGCACGAGAACTTGCGCGTTGTTGCGCATCGGTCCGTCGAGCAGACCGCGATAGACTTGGAACGCCTCCTCGAAGCGGAACGCCGCCTCGTGGACGCGCGCGAGCCCGAGCCGCGGCGCCGGATCCTCGGCCAGGACCTTCGCCGCGCGCGCGTAGAGCTCGGACGCGGCCTCGAGCGCGCGCGGCGTTTCGAAGCGCTGATCGACGCACCAAGCGGCGTACTGTAGCGCCGCGTCGTACTCCGACGCCGAGAGCGGATCGCCGAACGAGATCCGCCGACGCTCGATCTCATTCGGGATCGTCGCCGCGAAATCGAACTCCGCGACGGTCTTGCGCGGCACCTTCATCGGCGATTGACCGGGGAAACGCGGCGCGCCCTTCTCGGGATCGAACTCGACGAAGAGCAGGTCCTCGTCGGCGCGTTTCGCCAGACGGAATCGATCGGGGTTTTGGATCTGCCCGAAGCGGTACTCGCCGATTCGGAACCAGTCGTACGTGCGCTTCCACGCGGTGAGTCGTGCCGCGAGCTCCTCGGGCGCGAGAGCTGAACTCTTCGTCGGAGCGACCGGTGCACTCGCCTCGCCGCCGTCGTCGAGGGCGTCATCTTCGACGGCGAAGAGGTCGGGGACGGCGATCGTGTTGGCTGGTACCCGCAGGAATTTGCCCCACAAACGCGAGTCCGGACCCGGAACCGGCGGCGGCGCGATCGAGTCGAGCGGCCTGAGCGGCGGCGGCTCGAGCCCGAGCGGCGGCAGCGGACGCGAATCACTGGGCGGAGAGAACAGGTCTCGCGCGGCGTCCTTCGACAGACGATCCGTCGGCATGGCCGAGGCGACGTCCGGCGCCGGATTCGACGCGATCGGCAGCCCCTCGGCCTTTTTCGCGGTGTTACGTCGCGCGACGTCCGCGGACAACGCGCTCCACGCGAGCCCCGAGAGGGCCAACGCGGCGACGGCGAACACGAGCGGTTCCTTGCGCAGTTCCAAGGTGATCTCCGGAGCTCCTACTGATCGACCTTGGGGGCTACAACGATGCGCGCGACGAGAAACACGACCTCGAGCGAGCCCTCGTCCGCGCGGTTGCTGGCGCGCGCCGGCATCATCTCGCAGCGCTCGACGAGCAGCGGTCCGGCGGCCAGCGACCCGTCGGGAACGACCGTGGCTTCTTGCGACCGCGCCAGGAACGCGACGAGCGGCGCGGGCGCGCCCGACAAGTTCATCGTGATCCGAGTCCGTTCGAGCGTGCCGACGCCAGCCTTCGAAGAGAGCTTGGGATCGAGCTGGATCTGGATGCGATCGACGCGCTGGCAACCAGCTTCGAGCGCGAAGCGCACGGCGCGGTCGACCAGATCGAGGCCCTCGAGGTAGCGCACGATGTCGCCCTCTTTCGTGGGTGAGAGCGCCGGGAGTCCGAGGTCCTCCGGGATCCGCAGGTTCGCGCGACCCGCGCGTCGCAGGAGGTCCTCGCGCGTCGCGGCAACGGCGGCGAAGTACTGGTTGCTCGGGGCCCCGCGCTTCGAGTCGGGCGCGAACAGGGCGCGCGCCTTCCACGACACAGCAGCCGTGAGGGAGTCGACGGCAGCGATCAAGGCACCGTTCTCCTTCTCGAGCTTCTTGTAGTCCTCGGCGGTGTACATCGGCTCGCTGACGAGTTTGCGCTGCGAGCTCTCCGCGGAGCGGCGTTGCGCGGCGAGGTCGTCACCGAGCAGGCTCTGTATCGCGATCCAGCCCACGAGGAACACCAAGGCTCCACCGACCACGATGAGCACGAAACGCTTGTTTTCCTGCCAGAAAGCTTCGAGGTTCAAGGCTTGCCTCCCGTCGTCGTCGCGGCGGCCGACTCTCCAGGCGGCGGAGCGAACAGCGTGAGGTCCAAGGTGAAGCGCGCACCGTTCGGCGCGAGCTTCTCCTTGGGCGTCACGCCTTCGGGCAAGCGCGCGCGCAGCTTGCCCAGGAACTGTTCATAGAGCTGGGGCAACGAGTTCGTCCCTTCGCGTGCCTTGCCGACGATCGAAACGATCGGCTTCTCTGCCCCGCGCGCGACGCCGAGCTCCGGATCCGCGCGGAAATCGCTGGTGAGTTGGGTGACCCAGAACTCACGCGGCAAATCCGCGCGCAGCCAGTCGAGCGCTCGCGCAACCTGCTCGCCCGAGCCCTTCGCCGCGTGGAGTTCACGCCCGAGCTTCGCGAGGCGCGCGTTGTCGAGCGCCAGCTCTTCGGTACGGCGGTGGAGATCGGAGACCTTCTTGTACTGCTGCTCGAGAGCCACGGCGCGAGCTCGTGCCGCATCGAGAGCGTCTTTCGTGCGCCAGCCTTGGAATCCGAGGAACCCGAGCGCCAACAGGCCGGCCGCGATCAACCACACCGTCCCGCCCCAGAACGCACGCTTCTTCGCGAACGCCGCAGGCAGGATTTCGATGCCGTATGCCGCGGGGTCGGACGCCGTAGCCGCGAGGCCGAGAGCCACGACCGACTCGAGCTTGCGTTCCTCGAGATCGTCGCGTGCCTCGGGCGAGAGCTTGGTCGTGTCGACGACGCGGAACGGGTCGAAGATCTCGACCGGCACCGTCATCCCGTTCGCGAGGTAACGCGGCAAGCCCTTCAGCGCCGCGCCGCCACCGCACAGGAGCACGCGGTCGAGCTTGAGCCCCGAGATCTTGACCTGCGCCTTCGAGAAGAGGACCGCCGACTGCAGCAGCGAAAGCAGTTGCCCCGCCGCGGCTTGCGCAGCACGCGTCGCGCGTTCGGCGTTCGGATCCGTAAATCGCGCCGCCGGGTCGAGGTCGACGAGGCGTTCCTTGAAATCGACCGCCTTGGCTGCAGAGAGGTCGAGCCGCTGCGCGATCGCGTCGTCGAACAAGCGCGATCCGCCCGACAAATTGCGCGCGAAAAGCAGGTCCGGCCCGCGCGCGATCACGACGTCCGTGTTGTCCCAACCGATGTTCGCCAACAAGACGACTTCGTCCTGCACCGCGCCGAAGCGCAAGAACGCGTTGTAGAGCGCGATCGCATTCGGAGTGAACGCGTCGAGCTTGCCGCCGAGGCGAGCGAGTCCCGCAGCATGCGCTTCGAGCAAACTCTCGCGCGCCATCGCGAGCAGCGCGACGTCCTCGCCCTCGACCTCGGGCAGTTCGGGCAGGAGGTTCCAATCCGACGCGACTTCCGCGCCCGATTGACCGCCGATCTCCTCGACTTCGAAGCGCATCAGCTTCTTGAGCTGCCAGTCGGGAACGCGCGGCACGCGCACGTAGCGCACGTTCACGTCGCGACCGGAGAGCCCGACGCGCGCGTCGGTCGGCTTGAAAGGCAGCGCGAGCCCCTTCCAACCGTCGACGAGTTCCGGCGCGATGACCGACACCACGGCGAAGTCCGTGACGACGAACGTGTTGCCTTTCGTGTAACCGCGAACGGCCTTGACCGTGCGCGAACCCATATCGAGACCTGTGACGGTGCGCGGCATCTAGCGAGGACCTTCCAGCTTCTCGAGTCGGGCGCGAACTTCGCCGGCGAGGCCCTTGGAGCCGCGCTTTTCGAGCACGTCGAGCACGGCGGCGAGGCGCTCGCGTTCGATGCGGTCCTCGTCTCGTCGCAGCCCCGCGGCTTCCGTGTCGAGCGCGGCCGCGAGTTGTGCGGCTTCGGTCTCGACCTCGCATCCCACGTACCGCGCGGCGACGGCGAGCGCACGTTCGCGCGTCCCGACGTACAGGTTCGGCAGCGCGAAGAAGCGCGCGCGCTCGGCCTCGGCGCGGACCTCGCGCACGGCGGCCAGGCCTTCTTGAACGAGCTTCGCGCGCGTCGCCTCGGCTTCCTCGACGAGTGCGGCCTCGTACGGAAAACGGTCGAGGAGTTCCTTCCAACCGGCGACGGCGAGGCCGAGTTCGCGGCGCTTTTCCGCGCCGCGCGCCTTGTGCGCCAAGTCCTCGGCCGCGCCCTTGTCGGCCGAGAAGTCGAGGTGCAGGAGCACCTTGGGTTCGAGCGAGCCGAGCTCGACCGCGAGCACGAATGCAGCACCGTCACGCGCGCCGCGCACCGTGCACGGCCCTGGCAGAACGACGCGCACGAGATCCGCGCCGCGCCCGAGAAGGAGAGTCTCGACGCCTTCGCGTTCCGCCCCCGCGCCGGCTGTGCGATAGCCGTCCTTGCCGGTCGAAGCGAGACCGCCGCTCGCGACTTGGCCCTCGACGCGCAAGAAGAGTCGCGCCGGTTTCGCCACGTTTTCGGCCGTGAGAACGATGTGCGCCCCCTCGACCCGCGCGGAGAGCCTCGCCGCGCCGTGCGCACCGTGCGAGACGCCGGAGGAGAACTGGATGCCGGTCACGCACGGCCGGTCGACGCGTGCGAGCGAGGCCGCGATCGGCGGATCACCGTGCAGGTCGAGCGCGGCTCCAGCGAGTTCGGCCGCCGGTCGCCGCGGCGCAGCGACCTCGAGCGCGCTGACGTCGTCCGCATCGACCACGCCACCACCTTCGGATCCGGTCGCGCGTGCAGCGATGACGATCCGAGCGAGCGGATACCCGGGCGGCACATGCGCATCGAGTCCGGCAGAAACGAAGCCCGTTCCACCGCTCACGGCTGCGGACCAGGCGGTGATCGGTGCGAACTTCTCTTCCTGTTCGTCGGGCACGGAGAACTCGACGCCCAGACGCGCTTCGACATCGCCGCGCGTGCGGAAGACACCTTGCGTGCGAATGAGCCGCTCCGCTCCGGCACGGAACGTCGGCGAACGATGTTCGGCCCACTCGGTCGCGCCGAGTTCTACACGCACACCCTGCGCGCCACTGCGTCTCGCGTTCGCGTTCGGCAGGAACGCTTGCGGCGCGATCTCCAACGCCTGGAACGGATCGCGATCGCCCTCGAACGAGTAACCCTGCGCGAGCAGATTCCCCGGGATCGCGTCGACCGCGGTCAGAGCGTCGAGCGAGGACTTCGACGGATTCAGGAAGAACCACCCGCCGATTCCCGCAGCCGCAAGTACGGCGACGCCGAGACCGGCGAGTGCCGCAGGCGAGCGTTTCCCGGCTCGCGCGACGAGACTCGCATCGACGCGCTCGAGGCCGTCACCGGCGTTCGACGCCGAAGCCACCGGGCTCGCATCGAAGTCGCCTTCGAGCGCCGGCCCGTCGGACTCGGTGTCGTGGAACGTGAACTCGACGTTGCCGATCGTGACCTGCGCTCCATCCGTGAGCCGCGTCTCGAGCACGCGCTCGGGCCCGACACGCGTGCCGTTCGTGCTGCCCAGGTCGCGCAGACGCACGCCGTCGGCTTCGACGACGAACTCCGCGTGCTTGCCGGAGACGGAGTTGTCGAGGACCTGGAGCGAGTTGCCAGGCTTGCGGCCGACGGTGAGACCGGTGCGCGGGATCCGGACCACCTCTCCGCGCCGCTCGGTCGACTGGAAGCGCAGGGAGAAACGGTCGTCCATGGGCGCGTCGTGGGTCTGCGGCCGGGCGGGAGAGGGTCGCGAGTGGTTGCGCCCAG
>JAYTBY010000574.1:0-7069 GCA_043736755.1 Planctomycetota bacterium
ACGCAGGCGAGGATGGAGGTCCGGAAGAGCATGAAAAGTGTTCCCTGAATGCTGCCGAGGGGCGCCGGGAGTCGAGTCCGGCGATCCCGCCACGCTAACCTGCCCCGGCGGGGCGCGATAGACGAACGAAGCCTACGTCATACGCTTTCGCGCGGCTTTTTCGTGGGAACTTCCGAGGCCGGAGTCTCGTCGTGATCGCCGAGGTTGCCGGGATCCGGCTTCCTGGGCGACAGAAGTGGATCGGGGCACCGTCATCGGGTTCGATCCCCGGCCATGCCCGGGTCCAGCGCAGTCGGTTCCGAGGGCTCCGCCATCACCACTTGGACAGCGCGCGTCGTGTTGCGCGGCCTCCTCGCCCTCGTCCGCCTCCTCTACCGCACCCGGGTCGAGGGCCTCGCGAACATCCCGCGGACCGGCGGCGTGCTCTTGGCTCCGAACCACGTCGCACTCGTGGATGGCCTCGTCCTCATGGCCTTCGTACCGCGACGGATCCGCTTCCTCGTGGACGAGAGCTGGAACCGGAAAGCCTGGCTGCGACCGTTCTACCGCGCACTCGACGTCATTCCCGTTTCGGCGACGGGCGGCCCGCGCGTCGTGCTGCGCGCCCTGCGCGAAGCCGGCGGACACCTCGATCGCGGCGAGGTCGTGTGCATCTTCCCCGAGGGCCAGCTCACGCGAACGGGACTGCTGCAACCCTTCCGGCGTGGTATCGAGCGGATCGCACGCGGTCGCGCGGCGGCCATCGTGCCCGTGCACCTCGACGGACTCGAAGGTTCACTCTTCGCGCGCACGCGCCGGGAACCGCTGCGCGACGTGAGTTGGCGCGTACCACTCTCGGTTCAACTGACGATCGGCACGGCCCTCAGCGCCGACACGCCGGCCAGCACGATTCGCACGCACGTCGTCGAGTTGGGTGAGCGTGCATGGCGTGCACGCAACCGACCGCTCCCCCATCGCGCGTTCGTGAGTTCCGCGCGGCTCGCGCCCGGGCGACTCGCGGTCCGCGATGCCGTGCGAGGCGAGCTGTCCCGCATCCGTTTGCTCGCGGGCTCGATCGCAACCGCGCGCGACCGACGCGCGGCGTGGAGCGCGGAGGGAGTCGCCTGCACGCTGTTGCCCTGTTCGGCGGCGGCCGCGGTCACGCAAATTGCGGCGGCACTCGCGGGAAAACCCTGCGTCCCGTTGAACTGGACGGCAGGACCGGCGGCACTCGCATCAGCGGCGCGACAAGCGGGAGCGCGCACCGTGCTCACGAGCCGAGCGTTTCTCGAGAAGGCCCGGATCGAGTTGCCGCGCGAGCTCGAACCGGTGTTCCTCGAAGATGTCGCGCAACGGATTGGACCCGGTACACGACTCGCTTCTCTCGCAGCCGCCTTGTGCTTCCCGGTCCGCGTGCTGGAATCCTGGTGCGGAGCTCCGCGAGCTGCGCGCCGGGACGACGTGCTCACGATCCTGTTCTCCAGCGGCTCGACGGGCGAACCGAAGGGCGTGCCGCTCACGCACGACAACCTCGCTTCGAACGTGATCGGCGCGCGCGAGGTCTTGCACGCCGACCATGGCGATCGACTGTTGTGGCTCTTGCCGCCGTTCCATGCGTTCGGAACGCTCTCGGCGTGGTTCGGTTTGGTCCACGGCGTCGGACTCCTCGCCGAACCTTCACCGCTCGACGCGGTTTCGATCGGCCGCACGGCGGAATCGAAGCGCGCGACGGTGCTGCTCGCCACGCCGACGTTCTTGTCGCTCTACCTGAAGCGCGTAGCCCCCGAGCAATTCGGCGCGTTGCGGCTGGTCATGACCGGTGCAGAGCGACTTCCCGAGCGACTCGCTGCGGCGTTCGAGGAACGGTTCGGCCTGCGCCCGATCGAGGGCTACGGAGCAACCGAATGCTCCCCCGTGATCGCGGCGAGCACGCTCACCGTTCGCCAACCGGGTGTTTTCCAGCGCGGAAATCGCCGCGGCAGTGTCGGTCAACCCCTGCCCGGCATCGCCGTGCGCATCGTAGACCCGGAGACCAACTTGCCGCTGCCGCTCGGCACGAGCGGCATGTTGCTCGTCCGCGGAGCCAACGTCTTCGCAGGCTATCTCGGACGCCCCGACCTGACTGAGCGCGCACTCGTCGACGGTTGGTACGTGACCGGCGACGTAGCGATCATCGACGAGGACGGCTTCGTGACGATCACGGATCGGCTCGCGCGGTTCAGCAAGATCGGGGCTGAAATGGTGCCGCACGGCCGCGTCGAGGAAGCGCTGCACCAGGCTGCGAATGCCGAACTCCCGACGTTCGTGGTCACGGCGCTGCCCGACGAGAAGAAGGGCGAGAGATTGGTCGTGATCCACACCGCGGACCCCACTCGCATCGCCGCGATCTTGGAACGAGTCGCTGCTGCCGGATTGCCGAACTTGTTCCTGCCGCGCGCGGAGGCCTTCGTTCTGGTCGACGCGCTGCCGATGCTCGGAACGGGCAAGATCGATTTGCGCCGGGCCAAGGAGATCGCTGCGAGCGCGTTCGAAAGCCGGTAGGAGTCACCCGATCGCGAATTGCAATCGAAAGCGTCGCGCGGCGTGCGTTTGGGCGCGCGATCGTCGAACGCGCCGCGCGGACGCGTGAAAACGCGCTTCCGACCTCTGCCCAAGAGCCCACTCGGCGAAGCTCGTGCGCGCGCTCGCGGTCAACCGTTCGCGAGCAAGCTCTGGAGCCTTTCGTGCAGTCGCTGGTCCTCCGCGATACCGCGCCCGCCATCGACTTCGATCTCCACGCGACGCTCCGTGCCGGTCGTCGCGATCCCGATCGCGACACGACGGGTAGCACCCTCGTACGTCGCGAACTCGACCTCGATCACATCGGCGAGAGTCGCTCGGCCGTCTTCCGGAATCCGCTGCGAAGCGCGCAGGAACAGCAGCGCATCGAGAACGGGACGCAGCTCGCGCGCCTCGACCTCGCCGCCAAAACGAGTCCAAATCCCCTTCGTGTTGCGCTCGAATCGGCGCTCGAGCGCGCCGCGCCAGAGGCGAATCGCCTTGAGGTCCACCTCGTTCGACTCGAGGAGTCGCAGCGACAGGAAAAGGGCCGGATCACGCGCAAGCACGGTGAGGATCGCGGCATCGCCGTGGCCGAGGGCCGTTTCGCCCGCGCGTTGGAACAACACGCCGCTCGCACCCGATGCGTCGACGTATGCGGCGCCCAAAGTCCCGCCGGACGACCCGCCTTCGCTCTCGACGCTCCAGCGAATCGGCGCTGCACCGGCATCGAAGGTGCGGCCATCGAGGAACCCGGTGAGCTCGTAGCGTTCGAGCGCCCCGAGCACATCTTCGACAGCGCGCGTCTCAGCAGCGACATCGGGACCGAACACGGTCGATCCCGCCCGTGCCGCAGCACACGTCCACCCTCTCGCGCCTCGGACGAGTCGCACGCGGCCCGTTGCGGCTTCGACTTCGATCTTTGTCACGCCGCTGCGACGCACGCGCAAGATCTTGTGGTCGAGCAGGTCCCGAATCGGCGTCGCTAGAAAATCTACGTCGCTCCGCCCGATCGGCCAGACGAGGCGACTCCCCGCACGTGTCCCGAGCCACCCGCCGTCTCGATTCGGACCCGGGCGGCCGAGGAGGACCGCGATGACCTCCGTGCCGATCGTCCCGAGTTCGATCCGGAGTTCGGGCGGGTCGAGGCCGAGGGCGTCCAAGGAACGGGCGCCTTCGTCGAAGATGGAGTCGAAGCGGTAGGTCGCACACGACTGGACGTAGAGAGCCATCGCAGCCGGATCGAGGAGACCCGTAACCGGTGCAGTGGCGCGCCAGGCACCGTCGACCTGAACCGCATCGAAGCTCGCGTCGGGTGCAGGCCCGTTTCCATCGAGGGGCGCACGGCCGCGTCGACGCACCTCGACCACGTGCCGTGGGTCGATGTCGGAGATCGAACTGGCTCGGAATTCGTGCAGTTCGCGGTCGAGCAGCGGTTCGATCTCGCGACTGATGCGCAGGTACTGATCGCCGACCCGAGCGAACACTCGCGCACCGTCGAGTTCGAGGGCCCCGATCTCGGCACGTCTGCGCACTGAACTCCCCTCGAAGATTTCGAGCACGAATCGCGGCGGATCGAGCCCAAGGAGCGCCGGATTCGTGATCTCTTCCGCGCCGAGCGAACGCCCGCGCGAACGCATCGCTGCTTGCACCACGAGGTCGACCGTACCCGGTTCGACGGGCGCCGCGACCGGATCCGAGAGAGTCCACACGCCGTTCGTGTCGCGCTCGAAGCGCATGTGGAGATCGCGCATCACGTTCTCGATGCGCACGCTCGTGACGAGGTTTTCGTCGAGACCGGGGAAGAGCCGCACGTCGGCGTCGGCCAAGGTCTGCGCCTCGTCATCCGCGGTCCGCATCGCGAACCAACCGAGTCCCAGCACGAGGGCGACCAGGATGATGAGCGTGCCGGACTTCAACGCACACGTCTCCGACGCGACCAGGTGAAGAGCCCGAGCGCCGCGCACAGGCCGGGCAGCAAGATCACGGCGACGGTGTGGATGCGCGACACCGGTTGCGGATCCGCGAGGTCGAGTCGGCGCGCGCTGGGGTTCGTCGATTCGATGCGCACGCGGTACTCGCGCGAGGCCAGCCAGTCGAACGCGTTCGCCAGAAAATCGCGGTTCGTCGTCAGCAGGTGATTCGCGAGCGCGTCGACGGATCCAAACGCCAGCACGCGCGATTCCACGCGCGCCGCGTCGCCGGCCGTCACGATTTCCGCGGTGCGCGACGGCGGGAACGCGATCTGCATCGCTAGCGAGAAACGGTTCCGTTCCGCATCGGAGTCGGGAATGTAGTCGTAGCGATCCGTGCCCGCGATCGGAGACTCGATCCACGCTTCGGCGCCGGATCGCAAGAGGTCGAGAACCCGCGCGGCTTTCGGCGGCGTCGAACGATCGAACGCACGTGACGCGAAGAACATGACGCGCTGTCCGCCCGCGCGCAGTGGATCGGTGATCCGATTCTGAGCGGGCATGCCCTCGAAACCGACGACGGAGTAAGCGCATTGAGCGACGCCGGTCTGGAGCGCGCCCGTCACCGACGGCATCGGCGTGCAGACGATTCCCGTTTCGCGTGCTCGGGCACCGAAGCGGGAAAGCAAGGCCTCGGGGCTCGCTTCGCCGCCGACGCTGCGCGGCGACAGTGCTACGAGCAAACGCCCACCACGCTCGACGAAGCTCGTGAGCTCGTTGAACTCGGACTCCACGAAACGCTGCTCCGCTCCGAGGACCACGGCCATCTCGGCGTCCTTCGGGAACGGCGCACCGCGGTTTCCGTCCCACGAATCGACGCGAAAACCCTGAGCGACGAGTTCGCGCGCGAGCATCGCCGCGCCGCGCTCGGCGACGCCGCCGAGATCGAGCTCGCCGTGGCCTTTCGTGAAGACGACGAGCGGCTGACGTTCCTCGGAGACCTCGAGGATCGCGCTGACCAACGCCTCTTCGCCGCGAAATCCGGCAACCGACGGCGGAGCGATGGGACCTTGCCGCGGGTCGCCATTGCCCGGATCGAGGTCGGCCAGGTCGCCGCGCAGACGCAGGATGCGCCGGCGACCCTCGGACGAAACTGCGACGAGACCACCGGTCTCGATCGCACCGATGCCGAGCTCTTGCCGTCGTGCTTGTGTCCGCGCAGCCAGCTTCGTGCGATCGGCGAGGTCGTGATCTTCGACGCGCACGCGATCGCCGGACTGGTCGGCGAAAAGACGTGTGAGTCGGCGCATCCGATCCTGAACTTCGCGGCCGACGACGTGGAACGGCGGCTCGGGTGCGCTGAAGAACAGATCGACGTCGATGTCGCGCGGAAGCTCACCGAGCACTTGCGCGGTCGACGGATGCAGCGTGTTCTCACCTGCGGCGGTCAAGTCTTGCCGCCAGCGCAGCTCGGAACGCTCGGCGATCCACGTCACGAGGATCGCCGCTGCGATGGCGAGCAAGCCACCGAGGACCACGCGTGCTCCGATCGAGAGGCGCGACGCGAGACCGTGACCGCGCGATTGCTCTAGCGCCATCGACGAGCCTCCACGGCGCGCACGGCGAGGAACAGGAAGACGAGCGTCCACGCTACGAAGAACGCGAAGTACGACGTGTCCAAGACGCCAGCTAGGAACGCGCTCTTGTGGTGATCGAGCACGTCGATGCGCGCGACGGCGCGCCGCACGAACGGTTGATCCGAAAGTCCTCCGAGCAACGGCGCGGTGACGAGCGCCAAGTTAGCGATGACGGCCGCGAATGCTGCGACGACCGGCGTCGAGGTCAACGCGCTCGCGAAGAGTCCGACCGCGGCGAAGAGACCCGAGCACAGGACGGCGCCGATCCAACCGCCGATCAAGGCACCCCAGTCGGGCGCGACCCCGAGGCTCGCGACGACGACGCCGTAGATCAACGTCGTGCCCCACAGGAGCCCCAAGAACGCGAGCACTGCGACGAACTTGCCGGCGACGACGGCGGCATCGGAGACGGGTGCGGTGAGCAGGAACTCGAGGAGCCCCGAGCGCGACTCTTCGCTGATCATCCGCATCGTGATGAGCGGTGGCACGAGGACCATCAGCGCCCAGAACGCCCACGATTCACCGAGCGCGAGGCGCAGCGCGAGATCGACGTCGCCTCCCGACGTCTTCAGGTAGAGAACGAAGAGCCAACCCTGCAGCACGAGTGCAATCGTGAGCAGCGCCCACGCCAGGGGCCCGAGGAAGAGGCCGGCGAACTCGCGCCGCGCGATCGCGAGGAAGCCACTCAAGCGGACGGAGCTCCGGGCGTGCCGCCCTGATCCTCGACGGCTTTCGGTGTCGAGAGGCTGCGCGAGGCGCCGCGATCGAACGGATTCAGGTTGTAGACGACGCGGGCGGGAGGAGCGGGTGGCGCGTGGACTGCTGGCGGGCTCGACTTCAGTCCGGCGATCTGGACCGTGCCGCTACCCAAGAGCTGCACCGGCACGTCGACGCCTGGTGTCGACGCCACGGCCGCCGTTCTCGTGCTCGCGGAGAGTGGGGCCGACGACTTCGCGTCCTCGTCGATCGCTCCCGACGCGATGCGCGCGAAGATCTGCTCGA
>JAYTBY010000575.1:0-7066 GCA_043736755.1 Planctomycetota bacterium
GATCGCACGGCGGACGCGATCGTCGTGAAGACGAGCAACGGCACGATCCCGGTTCCGAAGAGTCGTGTCACGGCCGCGCCGACGATCGTGCGCGTCAACGCGCTGCTCGTGTGGACGCGCGCTGAGCTCTACGCGCAGCAGGCTTCGTTGCTCGATCTCTCGACCGCGGCGGGCAATCACGATTTGGCTCGTTTTTGCGAGCGGATGACCGATTTCGTGCACGCAGCCGAGCACTACAAGAAGGCGGCCGAGCTCGACCCGTCGTTCAAGAAGGACGATGTGACGGCGGGCATCCTGCGCGCCAGCGAGAAGGCTGCGCGTCAGGATCAGGTCGATTGGCTCTCCGACATCGACGATCTCGTCGGGCGCAAGAGGTTCGACGAAGCGCTCGGGCGCGCGGACGCTTTCGCAGTGAAGTTCGCCGACAGCCCGCTCATCCCCGATGCCAAGAAGAAGAAGGACCGCGCGACCAAGGCGCGCGAGCGCTACGTCGGCGAACGCGTGGCTCAACTGTGGTTCGTGAAGGCCGCGAACATCGCGCGCAACAAGTCCACCGAGGCTTCGTTCGAGGCGACGCTCTCGTACCTCGACGGCACGATGCAGAAGGACGTACTCGATGCGGTCGCGCTGGCCGCGCAGGCGATCTCCAAGGAAGCGTCGAGCGACGTCGTGCGGCGTTTGTGGATCGCGCGCAAGAAGGAGCGTTGGCAGCGCGCTTCCTACGGCCTCGGCACGTGGCTCCTCGGGAAGGACGCCGCGCTGAAGGGCGACCAGGCGACCGAGGAGAAGCCGCCGGTCACGGCCGCCGACAAGGAACGCGCCGACTTGGAGAAGAAGCTCCAGCGCTTCCTCCAGAACCAAGAGGTCGCGCGCAAGTCGAAGTCGTCCGCCGATCAGAAAGATGAGCGCGAGACCGCCTGGAAGGAGCTGCCCGCGATCGCGCGCGCCGGCTGGATCCTGGCGTATTACGCCGAGAATTCCGGTGACTTCGAGGTCATGTCGAAGCCGCTCTTCGGCAACTGTCGCGAGTGCGGCGGCACGGGCACGCGACTCCTCACGATGGCTGGCGCAAACGTCTCGAAAGCGGCGATCGGCAAGGACTCGACCGAGCAAGTCATCGAGTGCCCGACCTGCCACGGGCTGGGAGTCGTCCGGCGGATCTCGTACCGTTGACGCCGAAATCGATGCACCAAGAGGTCTCCGCGATGCTGCTCAGTGTTCTCGCCGTCGCTTGCGCGACGCGCAATCCGGCCCCGCCCGTGGTGCCGGCTGCTTGGCAACCGCCCGTGGTCGTCGCACCGGCTGCTGATGCGACCGCTGCGACGGTCTCCACGACTCCTCCGGCCGCGAACGCGGACTCCGGAACCGGAGCGCCCGCGAAAGTAGACCCCGTGGCGAGCGCGCAGAGCGGAGCGCCGGCTGTGGCGCCAGTCCCCGCTTCACCCGAAGCGCGCACGACCGACGACGTGATCGTCGCGAACGTCGCCGGCAAACCGATCTTCGCTTCCGAACTGGTCGCGCAATGGCTCTACGCGGGCCGGTCCGAAGCGCGTGACCAGATCGACAACCTCGTGCTCGGACGTCTCGTCGTCGCCGAGGCCACGCGCCTCGGCGTCAAGATCGATCCCGAGATGGCCGAGGCTGCCTACACGAAGGGCCTCGAAGCGCTGGAAAAGCAGGTTCAATCGAGCCGCAAGGCCTTCGAGAAGATCTCCCTCGATCGCTACGTCGATCAATTCTTGGGGCTGGATCCCAAGCGCTACCGCGAGCGTCTCCGCGACGATGCGCTGCGCTCGTTGCTCGGCGCACGGGTCGTGCGCGGTTGGCTGCTGCAGTCGGACCACGCATTCCTGAGCGTGATCGTCGTGCGCAGCGAAGAGGACAAGAAGACGGTCGAGACGGAACTCGCGTCCGGTACATCGTTCGCCGAGGTCGCGAAGCTGCGCTCGAAGGACGCGTCCGCTGCCGACGGTGGTCGCATCGCGCCGATCGTGCGCGGAAATACGCCGATCGCGAGCATCGCCTTCGCCACGGAGCCCGGCAAAGTCGGCGGACCGATCTCGGAGGGCGGCGACTTCTTGTTCGTGCGCGTCGAGAAGCGCGGCGCTCCGCTCGCGGGCGCGTGGGACGTGCTCGGTGTCGCCGTCGAAGCCAGCATCGGCGAGCAGAACGTCGACCAGCTCGAGCTCGAGCAATGGCGTCGCGCGATGCGCGAGCGCTACACGATCGACCTCACGCCCTTCTTGCGGCTGGCGGGCGAAGCGGTTCGGTAGGGGACAGAGGCCGCGTGCACTCGGTGCGTTGGAGTGACTCAGCCGTCCTTCCGCGCCTTCTGCACGAAGGGGCGGCGTAGCGGCGCCGCAGGATTCAGAGAGACCGTCGGCTCGAGTTCTTCAAGGCCCTCTGCCCCCGCTCGCGATTCCGCGCCGCGCCACCAGGGTCTGAGAGGTCGCACGATCCAGTTCTAAACGGCCGTTCAGCCTGCAGCGCAATCGCCGACTCGCCGGTCCGCGCGCGGAGTTCGGCGCGATCGGAGCGCCCACGCGCTCGTCGATCCCAGGAAGTCTCAGCCCGACAGCTTCCGACCGAGGTGCATCTCCCCGTCGGAGTTCAGGCCGGTCGGCGACTCGTGCACGCCGTTGCGCGGCGAAATCGGCGCGTCGTGCGCTCCGACTTGTCCCTCCGGCAGCACGAACGCGAAGAAGCGACCGCCTGAACGCGCAAAGGCCAAGTGCGCGCGGATCGCGGGGCGGCCCGTGATCCACAATTCGATGGCTTCCGCGCGCCCCGTGATGCGATCCGCGACGCCCGTCGCCGCGTCCTTGAGATCGCGCTTGAACGTCGGACGCTGATCGCGATGGAGCAGGGTGTCGGCCAGATCTCGGCCCGCGAGCTGCGACCAGGGCTTCCCGATCAGCCGTTCGGCGGCTGGGTTCGCTTCCTGGATCCGACCTTCGCGATCGAAGACGAGGATCGCCTCGATGGCCGCGGTGGCCACGCGACGGCGCTCGTCCTCGGCGGCGCGCGCGAGTGCTTCGGCCGTTCGCAGACGGCCGGAATCGCGCACGACCAGGAATCGGGATCCGTCGCCGTTGCGCGCGGAGAGGTCGATTTCGAGCGGCACCTCGACGCCGTCGCGACGGCGACCCATGGCCTCGCGCGACAGAGCTGGAGCGGCATCGCGCAGTTCGAGTTCAGCCAGGACGATCTGCACGTTCGAGCCAAAGACCTCGTGGCTCGGGTAGCCGAAGATGCGCTCAGCAGCCGTGTTGCAGTCGACGATGTGACCCTGTTCGTCGAGGACCAGAACACCCTCGCCGCAGGTCGCCTGGAGGCACTCGGCGCGCTCGGCGGCCAGCCGTCCGAGGATTTCGGCGTTCGCTGCGCGACGGAGGAGCGGTTCGACGACGGCGAGGCCGAGGTAGCCCAATGCGAGCAATCCAGCTGCGGTCAGCGAGGCTACGGCGATCCAGGTGTCCGCGTTGCGGGCCGCGAAGGCCGCACCGAGGAGCACGAAAGCGAGGAAGGCAATGGCCCCCCACCCGCGCCAGCGTCCTGCCGGAACACCGCGCACGCTCTGCCGATCGTCGCGCATGAACGGTCCCACGCCTGCCGGGGCGGAACCTACCTCTTGGAGGATACGCCCGGAACGGCGCCCGCGCCAACGTCAGGCCGGATCGGGGATTGACCGCTCGCGCGCGGGGGTGCAAGCTCGCCCCGATGACCCAGCTGACGGAAGGGGAGGGCGTTTCGGCGGTCGAATCCGCTGTCGGAGAGCGCGTTGCGGTCGTCGTGGACGCCGGATTCGGCGCGCTCGGCGGACTCGTCGAGGAGCCGCAAGACGCGTTCGCGAGCGAGGACGAGCAGGCCCTGGCCACCGAACCCGCGACGGCCGAGGTTGAATCGGACCTCCACGATGGAGCTGGGGCCGGCGAGGCGCTCTCCGACGCCGAGATCGAGACCGCCGTCGCGGCCCTCGTGTACGCGTCCCCGGACCCGATCACCGAGCGTCGGTTGCAGAGCCTGCTCGAAGGTCCGCAGATCGAGCGCGTGCGCGCCGCGCTGGGGACGTTGCGGGAGCGCCTCTCCTCGAGCGGGTTGCCCTACGAACTGCGCACGCTCGCGGGCGGCGTCCAGATCCTGACCACGCCCAATGTCGGTGAGATCGTTCAGCGACTCGCGAAAGTGCGCAAATCCGAGCGCATTTCAGGTGCCGCGCTCGAGACCTTGGCCGTCGTCGCCTACCGCCAACCGGTCTCGAAGGCCGAGGTCGAGGCGATCCGCGGCGTACAGGCCGGACCCATCCTGCGCACCTTGATCGAGCGCGGCCTCGTGCGCGTCACGGGCCGGGCCGACGTGCCCGGGCATCCGCTCCACTACGGTACGACGCGCGATTTCCTCGACCGATTCGGTCTCGGAAGCCTGGATGACCTGCCGCGCGACGGGGAACTCGCGAAGGACTGAAAGCCCGCGAGCGGCCCGTCGAGCAACCGCGCCGGCGCCACGGACGGGCCCGAATCTCGTGGTGCCGCTCCACGAGGGCAGCGCTGGCCGACTCCTGACCGATTCGGACAGGCGACCCACGGGATAGCCTTCGTCTTGCGCCTCGGGAAACCGAGCCCCTACACTGCCGCGCTTCGATTGCCGCGGGCGCGAGCCAGCGGACCTAGTGCCGCCTAGAAAAGGACCCGATGTCGAACGTGGACGAGAAGAAGACGCCCGGCGAGGAACACCTCGACCCGAAGGCGCAAGCCGCACACCAAGACGACGTGATCATTGCGCCGCGCGGCACGAAGCGCGGGCGCTTCATCATGACGTTCCTGATCGTGATCCTCGTTCTGACGACGTTCACAGTCAGCGACCAGGTCCTGAACGTTTTCGGCGGCGGCTCCGAGGGCAGCGGGTCCTACGTGAGCTGGAAGCGCGCAGACGGTTCCGTGCAGGCGCTCTCCGGGCCTGAGTTCATGGCGGACAAGCGCAAGTTGGCCCCGCTCTTCTTCTTCGCGTTCCCGGGCGTTTCGGATCGGGACGTCACCGACGAACAGTTCGCGTCCTTCCTCGTGCTCGAGAACGCGGCCGCCGAGGCGGGCGTGCTCGCCACGAACAAGGACGTCGCCAAGTTCGTCCAAGACAACTTCGAGTCGAAGGAGCAGTACCTAGCCTTCCCGCGCCGCTACGGCATGACGGGCAAGGAGTTCGAGGAATCGCTGCGACGCGTGATCCGTTACCGCCGTTTCCAAGGTCTCATCACGGCACCCGCCGCCGTGCCCGACCTCATGGCCGTCGAGAAGCGTTGGAAGGCTCAGCACCAGGAATACTCGGCGGATTACGTCGTGCTGCCCGTCGCGACGGTCGAGACCGAGGCGCGCACGTTCGCGCCCGATGCCGCGGGATTGCGCGCTTGGTACGAGGCTCTTCCCGAGGTCGAGAAGAACGCCTACCGCACGAAGGAACAGGCTGCGGCGGAACTCGCGGCGTTCCCGCTCGAAGGTGAGTTCGACGCGACGGCACTGCTGGTAAAGTTTCCGCGCCCGGTTGACGAGGACGCGGAGAAGGCGGCGCGCGATTTCCACGCGGGCTTCGGCTACGCGCTGTATCGCCGCGACAAGCCGGAGCCGGGCAAGGACTTCCGCAAGGACTTCGACGAAGCCAAGGAAGAGGCGCTGCGTCACGCGCCGATCTACAACGCGCTCCTCGCGTGGCAGAAGACCCTCGTCGACCGCACAGCGGCGGGGGATGTGCTCGACTTCCCGGCCGAAGCGGCTGCGATCGGCCTCACGTACAGGAACCAGATCGACCCGATCGCGCAGGACGGTTGGAACGCGCTGACCGTGCCCTGGATCGGTCAGTACACGTTGCAGCGCATCTTCTCCGCCGAGCAGACGACGGGCTTCTTCGCGTCGGTCGTCGTGGATGCGAAGGGCTTCGTGGTCGGCC
The DNA here is from genome assembly GCA_043736755.1 of Planctomycetota bacterium. Classification (GTDB taxonomy): domain Bacteria; phylum Planctomycetota; class UBA1135; order UBA1135; genus JAEUHZ01. Next base: position 5,938 of record JAYTBY010000575.1, read on the forward strand.
GAACGACGCAGCGCGTTCCGCCGGTACTCCCGGACTACTCCGAAGTCGCCGATGCGGTGCTCGCCGGCTGGGGGCGCGAGCACGCCAAGAAGCTCGCCGTCGAGAAGCTGGACCGGGTGCGCGACGCCCTCGGCACGCGCCCCGATCCGAATGATGCGAACGCGGCGCCTTTCAAACCGGAAGCGGACCGTGATGCTTTCCTGAAGGCCGTCACGGATGCTGGGTTCACTGCGCAGCGTCGCGACTGGGCCGAGATGAACACGCCGGCGGTTGCGGACGAGGATCCGACCGCGGCGAACTACTTCCGCATGGCAACCGCGCTCCTCACGCACAAGCTCGGCAGCGTGCCGAAGCCCGAACTCGATCGCGCTTCGACGAGCGCGTTCCTCGTACGGCTCGACGGCGTGCGCGACGCGGATCTGTCGAAGATCACGCCCAAGGATCTGCAAGGGATCGGGCTGCAGATGGCCAGCCAGGATCGGCAGTCGTTCCTGCAGTCGGGACTCATGTCGCGCGACGCGCTTGTGGCGCAGTACGGCCTCGACATGGCTCCGTGGCGCGCGGAAGCGGCGAAGCAAGCCGCGCCCTGAGAGCGCGCGAAGCATCGAGCGTAGGCGCCTTGGATGCTTTGGGCGCAGGTTCCGGGGCGGATTTCTTCACGAGCTCTGAGAGGCCGTGAAGAAATCGAGCCTACGGCCTCTCAGAAACGAGTGGCGTCGCTTCCGCGACGCGTCGCCTGTGATTTCTTCACAGGCTCTGAGAGTCTGTGAAGGAGTCGGTCCGACGAAGGAGTCGACCTGACGAAGGAGTGGACCCGACGAAGGAGTGGACCCGACGGCTCTACAGGCCGGAGTGTCCCGTCCGCGTAGTTCGTCGGCGAATTCGAACCAGCTACGGGCCCCCTGGGCCGTCGTCGCTCTTTCGAGTATCCACGAAGGTGCGTCGTGGCGACAGGCATTGTGTCAGCGGCAAGCCGGCAGGAGTCGGTAGCCAGCCGGCGGTCCTCGTGGGCCGGCGTTCAGCCGGCCGGGCGCGCGTAAGCCCGTCGCGCTTTCACGGTGACGAACTCGTCGAGCTCGGGTGCGTAGGCCGTCAGCATCCCGCCGTACACGCAACCCGTGTCGAGACC
>JAYTBY010000576.1:0-3239 GCA_043736755.1 Planctomycetota bacterium
CACTTCGGCCGCCCACTCGTTTCGCCGCACTGCCGGCCATCGAGATCGAGCCTCGCGCTCGTGCTGGACCGTAGGAACGGACTCGTCGACGACGCTCGACGGGTCCTCTCAGGGCCCGTGAAGAAGTCACAGGCGACGCGCCGAGGAAGCGTGGCCACCAGTATCTGCGGGCGTGTGGGCTCGAGTACCTCACGTGCTCTCAGAGCCCGTGAAGTACTCACGGTCGCTCCGTGCCGCGCCACAAGGGCCAGGGAGGCCGTCGGGCCGATGTCTTGATGGCTCTCCGTTCACGGAGCGCAGGCCGTCTGACACTGTTCGTGAGGTGGTCAGCGCTTCGCGTCCGAGTGATCTTGCTCGTGATGACGCCGTAGCAGATCGCCGCCGAAATCACGCTCGAGATCGCGCCACAGCGTGTGCACGTGGTTTGCTCCGCCCTGCACATTGTCGTACTCGACGACGAAGTGCGGGCCGTGTAGTCGCCAGTAGTGCGGCTCGCCCGGCTTGGTCCCTCCGCACCACGCGAAGCGATTGCGTTCGAGGCCGTTCTTGTGGATGCGCGCCCATTCGCGCGCGGCGAGTTCGGGCTCGAGGTCGTCGATGAACTGCGCGAGCAGGTGTTCGGTTCGTGCGCGCTGTGCCGCGTCCATGTCGGCATGAGCTAGCCCTTCGGCCTTCTCCAAACCGCCGTCTCGGCCCGGGCCGAGGATCACGTCGCTCGGCACGTCGCCGGGAAGCAGCGCGAGGACTCGCTGCTCCGCGGAGAGTGAGAGGAAGAGGTCGCGACCCATGTCCTCTTCCGCCGAGAGCAGGCGCCAGCCCGCTTCGGGTCCGCTTGGAATGCGCGCCGGATTCGAGCCCAGGAAGAAGGGCGTATTCGTCACATCGCCACCGACCGAGCAGAAGTGGATCGACACGTGATGTCCCTCGAAACGCCACGCCCACGGGTCGGACCCGGGCGTGCCGAATACGAGGATCGCGTAGTTGCCCGGATCGCGATGCGTCGCCGGCGCGCCCGGCTTCGATTCGATGTCGCGCAGAACACTCTCGAGGTGCACGACGCCCGTCACCTGCAGGTAGCCCTGCGAAGCGAGCGCCGTGTGCAGCAGATCATGCAGCGCGTTCTTCTGCGCGGCGCTCATGTCGGCCAGCGCGAGGCCGGGTCGCTCGCGCGGGATGAAGTGCCAATCGCGCGCAAACGGCGCGTCGAACGGCACCGCAGCCTGCGTGCGTTGCGCATCGTCCAACGTGGTGAGGAACGCGCTCGCGGTGCTCGCCATCCGCTGCTGCGATGCGTTGCGCCGCAGACCGGGCGCGACGGCGAATGCGAACGTGGCGAGCGCTGCGACGAGCGCGCAGACCGTTCCGACTCGAATCGTGGCGGGGGACGTGGTGCGCGGACTCGATCTCGTGAGCAGGCGCGTCGTCCGGACACGAGGAACTCGTCATGGATCTCGGGCCTCACGTCAGGCAACACCTCAGCGCGCTGAGACCGCGTATCGACCGCCTGCCGGTGTTCGACTTCGGGTTCTGATGAACGAACTCGCTTCGGTCAGCCAGCACCAAGAACGACCGAGGGCCGCCCGGACAGCGTCCGGACGGCCCTCGACACTGCGCGCATATCAGGGCGTCTTGCGTGCTGCTTCGATCCGGGCCTGCAACTCGGTCCGCTTCTTCGTCATGGCCCGCGCTATCTCGCGTTGCTCGGCCTGATCCTTCGCGGCTGCGCTCATCCGGGTGGCGAGGGCCTCCTCGCGGCGCAACTCGACGGTCAGGAACGCGATCGCGACGTCCTTCCGACCCTCGGCGAGCAATCGTTCCGACGCCACCGACCAGCTGATCGCGCGCCCATCCCAGCAGCCAGCGCAAGAAGCCAACTTGGCCTTGCCCCCCAGGCAAGCGCTGCAGTTCAGCTTCCCGCGGCCTACGCCGCCACACGATTGGCACGCAGCGACGCCGCGCTTGCATTCGAGGCACTCGAGAGTGCCGTTCTTGTCGCACTGGCCGCAGCGCTCCGAGATGAACGGCGTGGATAGGTCCTTGGTCCCCTTGCACTTGTTGCAGCCGACCCGTTGCGTGCCACGGCACTGGCCGCAGACGTGCTTGCCGTTGCCGCCGCAGCGCGTGCAGATCGAATCGCGCTGGCCGTTCTCGTCGCATGCCTTGCACTCGCGGATCTCTTTGCCGACGCACCAGGTGCAGGCCTCGGCATCCGCGGCGGTGAGCGTGGTCGCTGCGCGCGCCTGGCGGCTACCTGCACATTCGGGACAGGAGACCGTGGCGCTACGACGACCCGAGCAACTCGTACAGGCCGCCTGACCCTTGCCCTTGCACGGGCTGCAGGTGAGCCAACCCTTCTCGTCGCACGCTTTGCAGGATCGGTTGTGGTTGAGGGGAGCCTTGCCCTCTGTGCATCTGGCGACGCACGACGTGCGGCCTGGAACGGGTGAAAGCAGTCCCCCCCATTCGATCTTCCCGAAGCTCGACCGCTGAAGAGCATCGCGGCTGGCCTGCAGCCACGTCGGCGAGTCGGGGGCGATGTGAGACAGGACGTGTTGCTCGATGCGCCGCGTGCGTTGCGCGAGCACGTCCGTGCACTCCACGCACGGGCCTTTGCCGTCGCCCTCACAGTACTCGCACGGCAGCTCCGCCTGACCCGCGCCGTTGCACGTTGCGCACGTCGCGAGCGCGGGGCCCGACGGCACCGACTGGAACGCGCCGAACAGGAGCACGAGCAGCAGCGCGGCGATGGAGAAGCGCTTGGGCATCCGTCGCAGAATACACGCTCAACTCGCGCCGCGGGATGCACCGAGGGCCGCCCGGACAGCGTCCGGACGGCCCTCGGTTCTCGATCTCCGCGCGGGAGACCTCAGCGGCTCAGTGCGAGTGCCCCGCGCCCGCGCCCTGCTTTTCCTTCTCCGGCAGATCGCTCACGAGAGCGTCCGTCGTGAGGAGCAGGATCGCGACCGAGGCCGCGTTCTGGAGCGCCGTGCGCACGACCTTCGTCGGGTCGATGACGCCCGACTTGACGAGGTCTTCGTAGACCTCGGTCGCCGCGTTGAAGCCCCAGCCCTTGCCCTTGCCGGCGCGCACGTTCTGCACGACGACGGCGCCGTCGAGGCCAGCGTTCGTCGCGATCTGACGCATCGGAGCTTCGACCGCGCGGCGGATGATCATCGCACCGACGCGTTCGTCGCCTTCGAGCTTCAGCGCTTCGAGCGCGTCGATCGTGTTGATGAGAG
>JAYTBY010000577.1:0-7052 GCA_043736755.1 Planctomycetota bacterium
GGTGTTGCTGCTTCCCGACGCGGGTCCACCTCCGTCGACCGAGTCGTACGAGGCACTGTCACCGCACGAGACGAGCAACGTCCCGTCCGCTCCGAACACGAGCGATCCCATGCCATGCGACTGGTTCAGGACCGGAATCCCGCTCGTCATCGACTCGCCGATGAGCACGGTGCGCGAGCCGGGGACGAGCACGAACGTCGTCGGGTCGAGCGTGAACCGCGTGACCCGCGCGATCGTGTCACGGAAGTACTCGTTCGTCGTGGGGGAGTACTGGCCCGTTCCAAACCAACGCAGGTGGTGGTAGTCGACGACGTAGCCGGCGTAGATGCGTCCGTTCGACGCGAAGTCGGGATCGACCGCGAAGCCGAGCAATCCATGGTCGCGCCAGTCGCCGACTTCTCCCGCGAGGTCGAGGATCGGAGCCGCGGACTTCACTCCACCGACGACGGACCACACGCGGCCACCCTTCTCCCACACGAAGAGAGCTCCGCTCGGAGCGAAGGCGATTCCGACAGGTTGCTGCCAACCGGATGCGATCGGGACGCTGGCGAAACCCGACGGCCACTGGGCGCTGCCGATGTCGCCGGCGATGCCGAGACCAAGGAGGAGAAGCGCGGATGGGGAGTAGGCACGCAGCCAGTGGGTTCGCATGTCGTGAAGTGCCTCGGTTACCCCAGTATCCAGGCCGCGTCGATACCTGGAACCCCCACGAGGAGAACGTCCTGGTCGCCCTTCGAGGTCCGGGCCGTCCCCTGGTTCTTGGGATACAGGACCTGCGTCTCCGCCGGTCTGGCCCTTATCGACGGCCAGTACTACGATCTTTCAATCGTTTTCATTCGTCTGGTGCGGCCGGTCGCCTCCCCGTTTGCCACTCCCCGTTCCCTGACTCGCTCCCTGTCGATACCGCACTTCTCGAAGGGCCTCGCGCTCTCCCTGTCCCTCCTGTCCGCCCCCGCCTGGGCTCAACAGGTTTGCCACCGCTTCAATGTGCCGTCCACGGCGACCGACTTCACGACGGCTCTTCAGGTCCCGAAGTTCAACCAGCCGGGTGACGTGCTCACCGCCATCGACTTCGACATCTCGGGTCGCGGCGACGGTCAGATTCGCGTCGAGAACCAAGCCAACTCGGCCGTGTCGCTGACGACCACGTCCCGCTGCGACCTCGTACTGCGCCGCCCCGACAACTCGGGCATTGTTGTCGGGCTCCTCGACGCGCGTCTTCACCGACAACCTGTCGGGACAACCTGTCGGCGTTCGACGGCAATCTGAACTACGGCGGTGCGTCGGGCAGTTCGCACACCGGCCTGACCGTCAGCATCAACGCGAGCCACACGTCACCACTGCCGGCGAGCGATCTCGCACTGTTCACCGGGCCGGGCTCGATCACGCTCACGTTGGCCGGACTGAACACTTCAACCGTCGTCGGTGGCAGCAACCTCTCCGTCGCGACGAAGCAGGACGCCGATGCCCGTATCTCGATCTGCTACGTGCTCACGAAGGACTGCAACCTGAACGGCATCGCGGACAACGTCGACATCCAGAACGGTGCCCCCGCCGCCAACCACGATGGCGTTCCCGACGAGTGTCAGCCGTTCACGAAGGTGTTCTGCGACGGGGACGGCTCGGCCAACGGCGGCTCGAACTGCCCGTGCAGCAACAACTCGGGCGGTGGACTCGGCGCGGGTTGCCTGAACGGAACCGGCGTCGGTGCCACGTTGACCGCGAGCGGCAATCCGAGCATCGCGAACGACACGTTGCTCCTCACGGCGAGCATCACGAACGGCGCGAGCTACTTCTTCGTCGGTGACCAGCAGATCTCGAGCGGGAACGGCAGCTCGTTCGGCAACGGACTTCGTTGCGTCGGCGGCAGCATCCAGCGCGTGCGCAAGATCCCGACCGGTACGGGCACCGCGACCCTGCCGCCGGCGGGTCAGACGATCAGTCAGATCATCAACGCCATACCCGGCGACACGGACTACTTCCAAGTCTGGTACCGCGACCCGTTCGGCTCGTGCGGTCAGTCCTTCAACACGACGAATGGCGTGATCGTCGTCTGGGGCACGTGATCGATCGGGCTCCCGCTCGGGAGTCCTGGAATCGATGAGCACGTCGGCCGGGGAGCGTGAGCTCGCCGGCCGACGTCGTATTCCGCGGGCCTCTCTGCGCCTGTGTAGAAGTCACAGGCAGCGCGCAGCGGAAGCAGCGCCACCAACACCTGAGGGCGCGTAGGCTCGATTCTTCGAGGCCTCTCCGTCGCGCTGGCGAGCCGCGCGCGACCGCGAACGCTACTGCACCCAGGTCAGCGTCACGAAGCGCACCGTGACGTTGGTCTTCTTCGGTTTCAGCGAGACCGTCTTCAACGGTTCGCGCAGTGGGTCGAGCGTCGCCTCGAGCTCGCGCACGTCGGCCTCGATCCGCGCGTCGAGCTCGGCCAAGGCCTGCTCACGCGTCGTGAGCGTTTCTTCGGCGCGGCTCACGTCGCCGGATTCGCGCATGGCCCGCCCAGCGCCACGTGCGGCGGTCGAGGCGCGACCCACGTTGCCCGCGGAGAGCGTCTTCTTGCCGAAGATGGCCCCGAAAACGGCCGAACCGATGGAGATCGCGCCACCGATCTTGGCGTCGCGCGATTGCTCACGCTGCGCATCGACCTGCTGGCGCGCACGACGGACGCTTTCCTCGAGCGTCGCGCGTTTCGAGGCGTACTTCGTGCGCAACTTCTCCTTGCCACGGTCGCGCTCTTCGCGCGCGGCTTGAGTGATCCTCAGCCGAAAGCGCGCCTCGTCTTCGCCCGGCTGCGACACGAGTCCGAGAGCCTCGCTCTTCATCAGTACGAGTTGCTCGGTGCGCGCCAACCGTTCGGCGAGCGCCTTCTTCCACACCTCGTAGGACTTCGGCTTCGTGGCCTCGGCCGGCAGGGCGGTGAAGCTGGCTCCATCCGGTGCGGCCGGCGTGAGCGCGCTCTCGTCGTAGTCCACGACTTCGGCATTCTCCCAGTCGAGCGGGACCGGGCCGGCGACGAAATGCACGAGGAGGTTCTTCGCGAGTTCGCTCGCGACACCGAGCTTCGCGTCGCTGAAGTAGATGCGGCAGCTCGCGAAGAGCGCCGGGCGGTACGGGTGGGCTCGCAGCGCCGGGTCGCGGGCGGAGAGGAAGTGCTGCGGAATTCCCGGCGGAAGCACCGGCAACACCGCACCGGAACTCGACGCGGGAGCTGCACTCGCGCTGCGCTCCACCACGGGGCCCGCAGCCGGTCGACGGATCTGGTCGGGGCTCGGTTCGGCGACGATCGAAGCGGTCGTCGAACGTCGCGAGGCCATGAGCCTCTGGATTTCCGGCCGCGTCATCGGTCCGCGCAAGTAGGAGAGCACGAACCGCGTCTCGAACGTCCGCGCGGCCTTCGCGTGCACGCTGTGCAGCAAGAACACACGCTTTCCGAGCGCCGCCAGCGTGCGCTCCATCGTGCCGCGGTCGAACGATGCCGACGAAGCCCCTTCGAGGCCGTCGAGCAGTCGCGCCTTGTCGCGCTCGGTCTGCAAGCGGCCGACGAACCACGTGCCGCAGTTCGACAGGCCCTTGTAGTCGAGATCGACAGGGTTCTGCGTCGCGAGCACGCAACCGAGTCCGAACGCTCGCGCTTGCTTCAGCAGCGTGAGCAGCGGCGCCTTGCTGGGTGGGTTCGCTACGGGCGGGAAGTAGCCCGCGATCTCGTCCATGTAGAGGATCGCGCGCAACGACGACGTGCCGCTCTGCGTGCGCATCCACGAGAGCGTCTGGTTCAGGAGCAGGGACACGAAGAACATGCGCTCCGCATCGGAGAGATGAGCGATCGAGTAGATCGCGACCCGCGGCTTGCCCGACTTCGTGTGGAGTGTCGCGCCGATGTCGAGCGGCTCGCCTTCGAGCCACTGCGCGAAGCTGGGCGACGCGAGCAAATTGTTGAGGCGCATCGCGAGCTGGAAGCGGTCCTTCGACGGGAAGAACGCCTCGAGCTCGAACACTCCGATCCGTTGCACGGGCGGCGCCTGGATTGCACCGATGAGGCCGGCGAGATCGAGATCGCGTCCCTCGCGCCACGCGCGGTCGAGGATGTTCGCGAGCAGGATGTGCTCGCGGCTCTGCAAGGGATCAGCGTCGAGCCCCACGAGTCCGAGCAGCGAGGTCGCCGTGCTCGACACGCGCTCGGCGAAGATCTCCGAATCCTCGACGACCGCGCGCGATGGCGCGGCGAACGACTTCACGATCGAAACCGGGATGCCGGCGTTGCTGCCCGGCGTGTAGACGACGAATTCCGCTGCGTCGCGCAGGCGTGCGATGCGCGCGCCATCCATGTCCCACTCGGCGAGGCCCTTCGACCACCGCTCTGCGGTACTAGCGGCCGCGGCCGGCACGGTGAGCGCGTTGCGACGCGCGTCTTCTGGGTCGATCCACGGCTCGAAATCGCTCGCTGCGAGGTTCGGAAACTGCAGCAGCAAGTTCGCGAGGTCACCCTTCGGATCGATGACGATCGCGGGGATGCCGTCGATCGCAGCCTCTTCGAGGAGGCCGACGCACAAGCCCGTCTTCCCGCTGCCGGTCATGCCGACACACACCGCGTGCGTCGTCAAGTCCTGGCTGTCGTAGAGGACGAGGTCCTCCTTGCGCGTGCGCGCGTCGAGGTCGTATTCCTTGCCGAGGTAGAAAACCCCGAGCTTCTCGTAGTCCTGGATCGCCATGCCGCGGACGGTAGCTACGACCGGATCAGCGCGCGAGAGCGAAGCGCCCGTCGGGACTGCGCGACAGCCGAAGTCGGCCTTCCTGAAGCGGGGTGTCGAAGCGGAGTTCTTGCCACGCAGCGGTTCCCGCGCGCACCCTCACGGCGTGAGCCCTGTCGCCCGCGCGCAATCCGAAGCGCGGCTCGCGCGGCCCTTGACCGAGGTACGACGGTGAGGGAATCGCCTCGCGCACACCTAGGATCTTGCCGTCCAGGCCGACGAGTTCGGCACGCGCTCCATGCGGGAGGCCCGCGACCACGAGCCCGTGCCCCGCGCTGCGATTCGCGAAGATGCGCGGCGCACCGTGGCACTGCGTGAGCACGAGGTCGGGCCGACAATCGCCGTCGAGGTCCGCCGCGACGAGTCCGCGACCGACGTATGGATCCCGCGTGACGCTCGCTGCGAGTTCGGGTGTGACGTCCGCGAAGCGACCGTTCTCGACGCCACGGAACACGAGCGCGTGTTGTGCGTGCGTCTTCCCGTCGTGGTAGAGCGCGATGTTGTCGATGATGTGACCGTTCGCGACGGCCAGGTCGAGTCGGCCGTCGAGGTCGAGATCCTCGAGCACGCACCCGAAACCGACCGGGATGCGCGTCGCGAGCTCGAGTCCGAGAACCACCGTGCGGTCCTCGAACAAGAAATCGCCCTGGTTCGCGTAGAGCGTGTCCGATTCGTCGTCGAAGCCGGTCACGAAGAGGTCGAGGTCCTGGTCACCGTCCACGTCGCCGCTCGCGATGCCCATCGACGCTTCCGTGCGCCCATAGCGATCCACGCCTGTCCCTGAGACGAGAGTCGCGTCCTCGAAGCGTCCGCCGCCAAGATTCTTGTAGAGCCGATTCTCCGTGCTGTCGTTGGCGACGTAGAGATCGACGCGCCCATCGCCGTCGAGGTCGCTCGCGAGAACGCACAGGCCTTTGCCGTTCGGATCCGAGAAACCCGCCATCTGCGTGCGATCCTCGAAGGTGCCGTCGCCGCGGTTCTGCCAGAAGCGATCCTCCGCGCCTGGGAATCGATCCGGGTGACAGTAGCTGCGCCATCCGTCCTTGCGCTCTCCGCACCACGGCGGATCGGCGAGATCGATCACGACGTAGCTCGTCACGAAAAGATCGAGGTCGCCATCGTCGTCCGCGTCGAAGAACGCGGCGCCGGTCGTCCACCCGGGTTCGCGGATGCCGCTCTTCGCCGTGACGTCACGAAAGTGCGCGCGTCCGTCTCCCTGGAGCAGCGCGTCGTCGCCGAGCACCGTGAGGTAGAGGTCCTCGTGCCCGTCGCCGTTCGCATCGCCGACCGCGACACCCATCCCGTAGCGCGCGAACGCTGCATCGCCGGAACGCGCCGTGCCATCCGTGAAGTGCGCGCGCCCGTCGTTCAGGAACAGGCGATGTACCGGGCGCTTCTCGCTGGCTGGGTAGACGAAGCGATCCGGCGCGCCTCCTGAAATCGGCAGCGGACCGCTCTGCACGAAGTAGAGGTCGTTGTCCCCGTCCTCGTCCGCGTCGAAGACTGCGATTCCGCCGCCCATCGTCTCGGGCAGTTGCTTCTCGCTCGTCACACCGGCGTCGTGCACGAAGTCGATGCCGCTCGCGCTGGTCACGTCCTCGAATCGCAGCGGCGCCGAGTCCGTGTTGGCCGCGCGCCGGGTCTCGTCGGAGGGCGGCGGCGCTTCTTGCGAGCACGCCGAGAGTGCGACTGCGGTCGTGATCGCGAAGAGCACGCCGGGTGTGCGGAGTCCTCGTGCGAGCCTCATCGCGATTCCGCCGCGCGCGCCGCCGCGAGTCGTTTCGTGATCTCCGCATCCTGCGGGCGCAGTGCGGATGCTTCGGCGAAAATCACGGCGGCCTCGGTCGCGCGTCGCGCTGCGAGCAACAGATCTCCGGCGCGCACGAGGAGCCGCGCGTCGGGACTCGAGCGCGAAGTGCGCACGAGCAAGTCGACTGCCGCCTGCACGTCGCCGCGGTCCTCCGCCAGAAGGCGTGACCAGCGCAACGCGTTCGCCGCGAGCTCCAGAGGCCGACCGAGTTCCGCCGCGCGACGGTAGGCCGCTTCCGCGCGATCGATGCGCGGCAGCGCGCGCTCCGCATCGCCGAGCGCCGTCCAGTTCGGTGCGTGCGCGGGCGCGAGATCGAGGCTCTGCCGCGCGAACTCGACGCCGTCGAGCAAGGGCAAGAGCCGGCGGTGTTCCGTCAGCGCCGCGAGTCCTTCGGCCTGCTTTCCGAGCGCCACGAGCGCGCGTCCGAGCCCGAAGCGCGCCTCGCCGTCGAAGGCATCGACGGCGAGTGCCGCGCGGAACGCACGTTCCGC